>CBJKNR010000401.1:0-3630 GCA_966417555.1 uncultured Sphingopyxis sp. | reverse complement strand
GATCAGCTTCTGATGCCGCTCGCGGTCGAGCACCATGACCACGAGGTCCTCGATCTTCCGTTCGAGCGCCTTGGCAATCGACCGGAGATTCTGCTTCACCGGCCGATCGAGACTGACCCCCTGACGCGCGCGCGGCCCGACGACGAGCAATATTGGGCGAAGGTCACGGCGCAATATGACGTGACCGGCGACATCATCCAGCTCGAGAATGGCAACTGGGGCATGATGGCGCGGCCCGTGCTCGATCACTATGAAGCCGCCGTCCGGCGGGTGAACCGCGCGACGAGCTATTATGCG
Source organism: uncultured Sphingopyxis sp. (assembly GCA_966417555.1). Classification (GTDB taxonomy): domain Bacteria; phylum Pseudomonadota; class Alphaproteobacteria; order Sphingomonadales; family Sphingomonadaceae; genus Sphingopyxis. The sequence continues at coordinate 3,333 of CBJKNR010000401.1, read as the reverse complement.
CGCCGCGGGCTCGTCCCCGACCTGATGGCAGTGCGCGCGCGCGTCGCGGCAAAGCTGGGGGTCGCGCCCGATGAAATCGCCTTCACCCGCAACGCGACCGAGGCGCTCAAGGCGCTGATCGGCGGCTATAACCGGCTGCGCCCTGGCGACGCCGTGCTCTATGCCGACCTCGATTACGACAGCATGCAGGCGTGCTGCGCCTCGCTCAAGAAGACCCGCGGCGTCGACGTGGTGCGCATCGCGCTGCCCGAACCCGCAACGCATCAGGGGCTGATCGACAGTTACGAAGCGGCGCTCAGGGCGAACCCCCGCGTCCGCCTCATCCTGCTCACCCACCTCAGCCACCGGACGGGCCTCGTCGTTCCAGTGCGCGAAATCGTGGCGCTGGCGCGCGCACGCGGCGTCGATGCGATCGTTGACGCAGCGCATAGCTGGGGACAGCTCGATTTTTCGCTACCCGATCTCGATGCCGATTTCGTCGGGCTGAACCTGCACAAGTGGATCGGCGCTCCGCTGGGAGTCGGTGCGCTCTATATCCGCAAGACGAAGGTCGAATTGATCGACCACGACATCGCCAACGAACCGCCCTTCGCGGCGACTGCCCAGGCACGCGTGCACACGGGCACGGTAGATTTCGCAGCGCAGCTCACCGTTCCTGCCGCGCTCGATTTCCAGGACAGCATTGGCGATGCGGCGCGCGCGGCGCGCCTGCGCTATCTGCGCGATCGCTGGGCGGAACCCCTACGCAACACGCCGGGGATCGAGATATTGACCCCGGCCGATCCACGCCTGCACGGCGGGATCACCTCTTTTCGCCTCGCGGGCCGTACCAGCGAGGCGGACAATATGGCGGCCGCCAAGCGCCTGCTCGACGATCACCGGATATTCTCGGTTCATCGCACCGGTCCGGCGAAGGGGGCCTGCGTCCGGATCACGCCGGCCTTGTTCAACGGGCCGGGCGATATGGACATGCTCGCAAAGGCGATAGGGACTTTGATTTCGTCCCCGCACTGAAGGCGCGGGTATACGAAAGAGCTGCCAAGCTCACATCATTGGTCCGTTCAGCGGGCGATTTCGTCGGCTAAGCGCCCCAATGTTGCCATTCCAATGGGGGTTAGACACGCCTCGGATTGCCTTTCGAATGCATAGAAACCCTCAACCGGTCGTTGAGATCGAAACTGTCATGCCATTGGCGTCGATCTGCATGATGAGTGTCACATTTCACGCCTAACGCAGCGCGGACTCGCCGCCTGGAGCGCGCCGTTAGCGCCCCGGCTCGCTGCAGATCGCCAGATGTGAACAAGTCTCCCTAGGAATAGCTGATGCCCGCTCCGGACCGAGAACGAACGCGATGGTTCCTTCGCAACATCCTGCCGCATGAACCGGGGTTACGGGCCTGGCTGGCACGCCGCAACTCGCTCGGCCTCGACGTCGATGATATCATCCAGGAAGCATATACGATCCTCGCGGACCTTGAGCGCGTCGACATGATCGTCAATCCGCGAGCCTACCTCTATCAGGTCGCGCGGTCGGTCGTTTCCCGGCAACTGCGGCGTGCACGCGTGATACCGATCCACGCGGTCGATGATATCTCGCAGTTCCAGCATGCCGACGACCGGCCCTCGCCCGAGCAGATCGCGATCGATCGTGACGAGCTCGGGCAGTTAGCGCGGGCGATCAGCGCCATGCCGAGCAAAACGCAGCAGGCATTTATCCTGCGCCGCGTCGATGGCCTGCCGCAACGGGAAATCGCGGCGCGCATGGCGATTTCTGAAAATACCGTGGAAAAACATATCTCTCGCGGATTGCGATTCCTGATCGATTGGTTTGGCCATGGCGGAAAAGCTCTGGCAGAAGCCTCTAGGAAGACGGAGTTGGAGTTTCCCTTCCTTGACGACCAAACGCGAAACCAGTCGAGACATTGACGATCAGGCGGCTGCCTGGGTCGCACGGCATGATCGCGGCCCGCTTACAGTCGAGGAGAGCGCGGCACTCGACGCGTGGCTCGATGGCGATCCGCGCCGGCGTGGCGCCATGCTACGGGCCAATGCCTTTGCGATGCTCAGCGAATCCGCACGGGCGCTGGGCCCCCAGTTCGACCCGCAGCGTTTTGCACAGGATGAGTCTCGGCCGGACCGAAGCATCTCGCGGCGCAAGATGCTCGGTTGGGCCGGTGTCGGATGCGCGGCCGCAGCGTCAGCGACCCTCGGTGTCGTGCTCCCCGCGGCCGGCGCGATCCGTACCGATCTCGGCGAAGTGCGGCTCGTCACGCTCGACGACGGCTCGACGGTCATGCTGAATACGAGCACGAGCGTGCGCGTTCGCTACACCGATCGCGAGCGCCGCATCGAGTTGCTGGAAGGTGAAGCATTCTTCACCGCGATCCGTGGGTCGAGGCCGTTCGTCGTCGACGCCGGAGGCGCCCGGCTTGCGACATTTTTCGCCGCGTTCCGGATTCGTGCGCTGGGTACGGCGCCCATCGACATTCTTGTCGATCGTGGAGGGATTGCGCTACGAGCGCCGGGGATCGCGGCCCCTGTAACGATGCGCACCGGCACCCGGATCACTCTTCCTGAAAATGGAGCGCTGGCGGATATGCCGGCGCCATTGGTCGTCGATAGCGACCTGCTCGCGCGCGAACTTGCGTGGCGCGAGGGCAAGATCGCGTTCGAGGGCGAGCGGCTCGACCAAGCGGCAGCCGCTTTCGCGCGCTACAGCAATACCCGCATTGAGATCGCCGATCCGGCACTGGCGCGAGAGCCGGTCACGGGCCTGTTCGCGGCGGGCGATCCCGCGGGCTTTGGCCGCGCGGTTGCGACGATCTTCGGTGCGCAGGTAGAGCAGCGCGGCAATGTCGTTCGGCTCTATCGCGCCGCGTCGCCGCAATAAATTTTGCGAAAGGTGGGGGCGGAACAGCGCCGCTTGAGTCTCTCAGTCTCCGAACGGGCGACGGTCGTCGCCCGCATGCTTGGGGGCAAGAGCCATGAAATCCTATCGTTCCGCACTCACCGCAACCGCCATCGTCGCCGCACTCGCCGTTTCGGTGCCGGCTCACGCACAGGTCCATCAGTTCGACATTCCCGCGCAGCCGGCGGTCAAGGCGATCCCCGAGCTCGCTCGCCAGGCGCGCATCCAGATCGTCGCGCCGGCGCGCGACCTTGCGGGGGTGCGGACGCCGGCAATCAAGGGGCGTATGGATGCGCGCGCCGCGCTTCGCCGCATGATCGCAAACACACCGCTCGAGATTGCCAGTGACGACGGACAAATCGTGACGCTGCGCTCGCGGCGCGTGTCGCAAGGCGCTCGCGCCGGCGAGGTCGCCGGCAAAGGGGA
>CBJKNR010000400.1:0-3634 GCA_966417555.1 uncultured Sphingopyxis sp. | reverse complement strand
CGCGGCGTCGGCGAGCGCGGCGTCGCCGAAACCGTCGAACGCCGCCGACGCCGCGATCAGCGGCGCAAGCGCGGCGCGAATCTCGTCGAGCGTCGGGTCGGCGGGAAGGAGAGCTGACGGGTTTTGGGCCATGACCGTCAGATAGGCCGCGCGGCGCGGTTCGGCAACCGGATCAGCACAAGCGCGGCACCGACCATCAGCCCGCCGAAAATGTCGATGGCGGACAGCGTCTCGCCAAAGCCGACCCAGCCGGTGAGCGCGGCGAACGCGGGCTGGATGAGGAGGGTCAGCCCGATCACCAGCGGCGAGAAGCGCGGCAGCGACCAGATCATCAACCCCTGCCCGACGACCTGACTCACCAGCGCGAGCAGGATCAGCGGCGTCCAGTCCTGCGGCATCACCGCCTCGCCGAGTGCGAGCGCGGTGCCGAGCAGGATCGGCACGCACACCGCCGAGGCGATCGCGAGCGCGGTCCAGGGCGCGAGTTCGCCGCGCACGCGCTGCATCAGGATGACGTAGCCGGTGTAGAGCACCCCCGCGAGCACGCTCAAAAGATCGCCGACGAGATAGTCGGGCGACAGTTCATAACTTTGTCCCATCAGCAGCGCCGATCCGGCGAAGGCGAGCAGGATCGCGAGCGCCTGCCAGCCGCGCGGGAGCGTGCGGGTCAGGAAAATCGTCCAGAGGACGAGCAGCAGGCTGGCGCAATTGCCGAACAGCGTTGCGTTGGCGACCTTGGTCTGGAGGATGCCGAGGTGCCATGCGGCGAGGTCGAGCGCGAAGAAGATGCCCGCCGCCGCGGCGATCAGCAGCGCGGGCCGCCGCGGCATTCGTCCGCCGGTTTCGCGCCACGCGAAGAGCAACAGCAGCGGCAGCGCGAGCGTCATCCGCCAGAAGGCCGAGGCGGTGGGGCCGGTGTCGGCCATGCGCACGAGCATCGCGCCGAGCGACAGCGCGATATTGCCGCCGAGTAGCGCGGCAAACGCCCAGCGGCCGCTGGCGACGACACCCGAGGCCGTGTCGATGCTGTCCTTCTTCGCTGTCATTTAGATTTTCTTTTGCTACTCACCATTGTGCCGGTGCCGCTGCGTCCATAGCTTCGCGGGCCATAGCGGCGACCGATGGGGTCGCCCATGAAAAAGTGAAACGTGGAGGAACCATGGCCGTATCACTGTTCGATCCGATCAAGCTGGGCGCGATCGACGCCCCCAATCGCATCATCATGGCGCCGCTGACGCGCGGCCGGGCGGGACCGGGCTTCGTGCCCAACGAACTCGCGCGCGAATATTATCGCCAGCGCGCCTCGGCGGGGCTGATCATTTCCGAAGCCACCGGCATTTCGCAGGAAGGCCTCGGCTGGCCGAGCGCGCCGGGCCTCTGGACCGACGCGCAGGTCGAGGGCTGGAAGCCCGTGACCGACGCGGTGCATGAAGCCGGCGGGCGCATCGTCGCGCAGCTCTGGCATATGGGCCGCGTCGTCCATTCGGTGTTCAACGACGGCAAGCCGCCGGTGTCGGCGTCGGCGACACAGGCGCCGGGCAAGGCGCACACGCCCGTCGGCCGGATGGAATATGAAGTCGCCCGCCCGCTCGAGCTCGGCGAAATCCCGCGCGTGATCGCCGATTATGCGAAGGCTGCCGAAAATGCGAAGAGGGCCGGCTTCGACGGCGTGCAGCTGCACGGCGCGAACGGCTATCTGATCGACCAGTTCCTGCGCGACGGATCGAACCTGCGCGATGATGATTATGGCGGCCCGGTCGAAAACCGTATCCGGCTGCTGCGCGAAGTGACCGGGGCGCTGATTTCGGTCTGGGGCGCCGACCGCGTCGGCGTGCGCCTGTCGCCCAACGGCGATACGCAGGGGGTCGACGACAGCGCGCCCGAAAAGCTGTTTCCGATCGCCGCGGCGGCGCTCGATGCGCTCGGCATCGCCTTCCTAGAATTGCGCGAACCCGGCCCCGACGGCACCTTTGGCAAAACGGATGTGCCGAAGCAGTCGCCCTCGATCCGCGCGGCCTTCAGGGGCCCGCTGATCCTCAACAGCGATTATGATGTCGCGCTTGCCGAGAGCGCGCTCGCCGGCGGCGCTGCCGATGCGATCGCCTTCGGCCGGCCGTTCATCGGCAACCCCGACCTTGTCGAGCGGATCCAGCGCGGCGCCGATTGGGCGGCCGACAATCCGCAAACCTGGTATTCGCCGGGTCCGGAAGGCTATACCGACTATCCGGCGTTGCAGACGGCTTAACACGTTATTGCGAGCGAAGCGGGCCGAGGGCGGCCGTAGGCCAACCAATCCAGAGCGACCTTGTGCAGCTCTGGATTGCCGCGTCGCCTTCGGCTCCTCGCAATGACGTGATTTGGATGTCGGTGCTCACCCCCGCTCCGCGAGCGCCTTGTCGACGATCCGTGCGCCGATCGGTCCCAGGACATTGCCGCCGAATCGGAACAGCAGGAAAGCGCCGACGAACAACAGCAGCGGCTCGACGAAGAGCGCGACGATCGCTGCGATGACGAGCCCGAAGACCAGCGCCATGAAGCCGCCGCTGAGTTCGGCCTGACCCTTGGGGCCCAGCTCGATCGTGCGCGGTCCCTTCGCATCCCACCATTTGCTCGTGACGATCGTCTTGCGGCCGCCGGTTTGCGGCTGCGGGCGCTGCACGATCCGCGCCGGCTGTGGCCGGGACGCCGTTCCCTCGGGTTTCGGGCCCTTCGGTTTCTGGCTCCACGGCTGCTTGCGGTGCATTTCGGCGACCGCCGCCGCCATCCGGTCGTTCGGCGGGCGCGGCGGTCCGCGCTGCGGCGCCGGTGCGGGTTCGGCAAGGCCGGGTATCGTTTCGGCCTCGACCGGCGGCGCAGCCCGCACCGCGGGGCGGACCGGTTCGATCCCCATCTTGCGATCGTGAGCATCCATCCGCTCGGCGGCGGTCGGCGGGGTCCGGCCGGTTTCGCGGTCGATCACCACCAGCCGCCCGCCGCGTTCGACGACGGAAAGACGGCTGGGGGGCGGGCGGTCAACCAATACCGAACTGCTCCTTGAGGGCCAGCATCGCGAGCGCGGCCTTCGCCGCTTCGCCGCCCTTATCCTTGCGCGTCTTGTCGGCGCGCGCAAGCGCCTGTTCCTCATTCTCGACCGTCAGGATGCCGTTTCCGATCGCGAGCCCGTCGAGCGTCAGCGCCATGATGCCGCGCGCGCTCTCGTTCGAGACGACCTCGAAATGATAGGTCTCGCCGCGGATCACGACGCCGAGCGCCACGTAGGCGTCGTAACGCCCGCTGTCGGCGGCGAGTGCGATCGCCGCGGGCACTTCCAGTGCGCCGGGGACGGTCACGGTTTCGTGGCTGTGCCCTTCGGCTTCGAGCGCGCTGCGCACGCCGTCCAGAAGCATGTCGTTGAGATGGCTGTAGAAACGCGCTTCGACGATCAGGACATGCGCCATCAGGCTTCTCCGGGAATGGGGCGTTCGCCGACGACCGACAGGCCATAGCCTTCGAGCCCGACGATATTGCTGTGGGTGGGGGTGAGCAGTTCCATTGCGTGAACGCCGAGGTCGGCGAGAATCTGCGCGCCGATCCCGTAAGTGCGCAGGTCCATGCCGCCGGTCGGCGGCGGGAGCGCATCGGCCTCGGCCGATCC
>CBJKNR010000399.1:0-3637 GCA_966417555.1 uncultured Sphingopyxis sp. | reverse complement strand
GCGGGTGTAGCTCAATGGTAGAGCAGAAGCTTCCCAAGCTTACGACGAGGGTTCGATTCCCTTCACCCGCTCCAGCTTTCGCAGCGATCTAGCGGAGCTATATCGCGATCAGCGAAAGCTCGGCCAGCCCCGCAAGGCGGGGACTGACGGCGTGGCTTTGCCACGCCGAGCTCACTTCTCTTCGCAGGGCTTCACCGTCACGGATTGCTCGATCAGCTGGATCTCGCGATAGGCGGTGAGGAAGGCGATGTCGGCGGCGTCGCGGCCGGTGCAGATGCGCGCGCATTCGGTAGGCTTGGTCATCCCCGTCGCGTCGACCATGTGCCAGTCGCCCGCGAGATAGACTTCGGCGACCGCGTGAAAGTCCATTGGCGCGACCCCGAGCGCATAGACGCTCGCCATCCGCGCCGGGATATGCGCCGCACGCGCGAGCGCGATCATCACATGCGCATAGTCGCGGCAGACGCCGCGCCGTTCGACGAAACTGTCGAGCGCGCCGGTTTCGCTGGTGCTCGCGCCCGAAACATAGGTGAAACGGCTCTCGATCCAGTCGCGCATCCGGCCGATCTTCGCGCCGCCTTCGAGCTCGCCGAAGCGCCGATCGACAAAAGCGTGGAACTTGTTCGAGGGACAATAGCGCGATTCGTTGAGATAGGGGACCGCGCTCGCCGGAAGGCGGTGGAGCGGCACCGCTGCGAGCGAGCGGACGTCGACCGCCGGCCGGTCGACCTCGACCAGCGCCCGATAGCCCGCGCGGAGCGCGCCATCGCCGCGAAGCCATATCGGCTCGCAGACGCCGCCGGCCGCGGGAACGCGCGCCAGCACCTCGGGCGCGCCGAGGTCGAGCGACGCGTTCAGAACGCGCTGGCCGTGCCCATCCGCCGCCTCGATCTGGAGCATCAGATCGACGGGTTCGGGAAGGCGATAATTCAGGGAGGCGGAGATTTCGAGTTTCATCTATCGGCAACGCATCAGGGAGGGTTCGGTGGCGCTATATACGATAAAGGAAATGCACAAGTGACGCCTTCGCGGACCATCCCGTTCATCGTCGCGACCATTTTCATGGACGCGGTCGGCTTCGGCATCATCATGCCGGTGCTGCCGCAGCTTGTGATGGAGGTCGGCCGGATCGACCTGCCCCACGCGATCGAAGTGGGCGCATGGATTGGCCTTGCCATGGCAGCCGCGACCTTCCTCGCCTCGCCGGTGCTCGGCAATCTGTCCGACCATTTCGGCCGCCGGCGCGTGCTGCTGCTCGCGCTCGGCGGGCTCGCGGTCGACTATGCGCTGCTGACAATCGTCGAGACTTTGCCCTGGCTCTTCGTCGCGCGCGCGCTGTCGGGAATTTTCGGCGGCAGCTATGCCGCGGCGCATGCGGCGATCGCCGACATCACCAATCCTGAGGAGCGCGCGCGCAACTTCGGCTTCGTCGGCGCGGCGTTCGGGATCGGCTTCGTCGCCGGGCCGGCGATCGGCGGCTTTCTCGGCGAGATCGGACCGCGCGCGCCGTTCGTCGCCGCGGCGGTCCTTGCCGCCGCGAACATGCTCTATGGCCTCTTCATCTTCCCCGAAACGCTGCCCCCCGAACGCCGCCGCGCGTTCGACTGGCGCCGCGCCAATCCGCTGGGCGCGTGGAAGACGATGCGCGCGCTGCCCGGCATGGATGGTGTTGCCGGCGTCCTCGTGCTCTGGCAGATCGCGAGCCTCGTCTACCCGATGACGTGGAGTTTCTATTGCATCGCGCAGCTCGGCTGGACCCCCGGCATGATCGGCGCGAGCCTCGCCGCGGTCGGGGTGACGATCGCGCTCGGGCAGGTCTTCGTCGTCGGCCCCGCGGTCGCCCGGTTCGGCGAGCGCGACGCGGCGACGTTCGGTATCCTTGTCGCGGTCGCCGTCTATATCGGCTACGCCTTCACCACCTCGACGATCGGCGCTTTCCTGCTGCTGATCCCCATCGCGCTGCAGGCGCCGGTGCAGCCGTCGCTGATGGCGATGATGTCGCGCCGCGCGACCGCCGGGACGCAGGGCGAGGTACAGGGGATTTCCGCTATGGCGATGGGGCTCGGCCAGCTCGTCGCGCCGCTGCTGCTTACAGGGACGATGGCGTGGTTCACCGCCGACAGCGCGCCGGTGCATTTTCCGGGCGCAGCCTTCGTCGTCGCCGCTGTCTTTGGCCTGCTCGCGATCCTGATGCTCCGCCGCCTGCCGCGCGCGGCCGAGATCGCCGATCAGATGCCGCCGTCGGTCACCGCATAGCCGAGCGCCTCGAGCCCCACGGACAGCATCGCGACGCACGCCGCGACCTGATCGCCATCGGTCGAACGGACGACAAAGTTGGCGCCGGTGCGCCCTTCGCGGAAAAAGGGATAGCTGCCGATCGCGACGCCCGGATAATCTTTTTCGCCAAGCCGCAGGAGATCGGCGACTTCGCTTTCAGCGGCCCAGGCGCCGATCGTATGCGCAACCAGCGGCTTTCCGCCCTCGAGCTCGCCGGTCAGCGCATCGAGCATGCCCGCGGTGATATGCGGCACCCCCGCCATCACGAACAGATTGCCGATGCGGATTCCCGGCGCGCCCGACATGCGGTTGGGAATCAGCTCGGCGCCATCGGGGGTGCGGGCCATGCGCAGCCGCGCTTCGGTAAGCTCGCTGCCGCGCGCCGTATAATAGCGTTCGAGGATCGCGCGCGCGTGGGGGTGGACGATCACCCCGACGCCGAGCGCCTTCGCCACCGCATCGACCGTGATGTCGTCGTGCGTCGGGCCAATGCCGCCGGTGGTGAAGACATAGTCATAGCGCGCGCGGATCGCGTTCAGCGCATCGACGATCTCGTCCTCGACGTCGGGAACGATCCGCACCTCGCGCAGTCTTATCCCCTGCACGTCGAGCCAGGTCGCGATCTGCGATACATTCTTGTCCTGCGTGCGGCCCGAGAGAATCTCGTCGCCGATCACCAGCACGGCGGCGGTCCAGATGCGTTCGTCGCTCATCGCTTTGCCTTAGCCCGCTGGCATGACAAAACAAGCCTGCTGGAACAGTCAGAATGTTCCTGTTATGTTCGAATTCGACTCGCAAAGCCAAGGGAGAGCCGCGATGGCCGACGAACTGATTTTCTATACCAATCCGATGTCGCGCGGGCAGATCGCGCGCTGGATGCTCGAGGAGGTCGGCGCGCCCTATGAACCGCGCATTCTCGATTATGGCACGACGATGAAGGATGCGGCCTATCTCGCGGTGAACCCGATGGGCAAGGTCCCGGCGATCGTCCACAATGGCAAGGCCGTCACCGAATGCGCCGCGATCTGCGCCTATCTGGCCGACGCTTTTCCCGAAAAGGGCCTCGCCCCCGACCCGGCCGACCGCGCCGACTATTATCGCTGGCTCTTCTTTGCCGCCGGGCCCGTCGAGCAGGCGATCACGGCGAAGCATTTCGGTGTCGAACCCGACGTCGACCAGCAGCGCATGGCGGGCTTCGGATCGCTCGGCGCCGCGCTCGATACGCTCGAAAGCGCGGTCGCTGGCAAGACTTTCGTCGCGGGCGAGCGGTTCAGCGCCGCCGATGTCTATGTCGGCAGCCAGATCGACTGGGGGCTGCAGTTCGGCACCATCCCCTCGCGCCCGGCGTTCGAGGCCTATG
>CBJKNR010000398.1:0-3652 GCA_966417555.1 uncultured Sphingopyxis sp. | reverse complement strand
CGCGGCGCGCTGGATCGCTTCCTCGATCGCCTCGATGACGATGCCCTTGTCGATCATCTTCTCGCTGGCGACGCTGTTGGCAATCGCGAGCAGCTCGGCCTTGTTGGCGGAAATGGCAGTGGCCATCAGTCCTGTCCTTCTTCTTCCATTTCGTCGGCGCCCTCGGTCGAGAGCGGAACGGTTGCGGCAATCAATTTGTCGGTGAGGACGAGCTTCGCCGTTTCGATCGCGTCGAACGGCAGCTTGTGCTCCACCCCTTCCTTGTCCGAAATCGTGAGGGTATCGCCGTCGATGCCGATCAGTTCGCCGTTGAAGCGCTGACGCCCGTCGCGCTTCTCTTTCAGCGCGATCTTCGCCTCGTGCCCCGCCCAGTCGGCGAAGTCGGCGCGGCGCGTCAGCGGGCGGTCGATACCCGGCGACGACACCTCCAGACGATAGGCTTGGTCGATCGGATCCCTGCCCGCTTCCTCGAGTGCGTCGAGCTTGTCCGAAATGCGGCGCGACAGATCGGCGCAATCGTCGATCGTCAGCTGGCGCGTGTCGGGCCGCTCGGCCATCACCTGCAGCGTCGGGTCGCTGTCGCCGCCGAAAAAAGCGACGCGCACGAGCGCGAGGCCCATCGCTTCGGCTTCGGGCGCGATGATCGCATTGAGGGCGTCGAAATCGACCAAGTTGTGTTCCAATCCGGATGACCGGAAAGCCATGCAGCTATGGCCGCCGCGGCCCGCGGCCCCGACGTCCCAACCGGCTAACCATGTCAAGAAGTAGGGCGCATATAGGCGCATGGCAGTGAGTCGGCAAGGGGGGAATGCGAGGCTGCTGCGGGTTGCAGCGTGAGATTATGGTGCAGGCATGGCCGGCGGTCCGCCCCCTGCCAAACGTGCACCGGCCAAAATGGGATTGCCGGCAGCGTGCGACACAGGCATCCAGAATCCCATAAAAAATCGGAACGCCTCGAACCCGCCTGTGTTCGCGATCACAGGCTCAGAAACCGGCATATGCGACGCCCATGCCAAAGCAATCCATCCGTTAAAACTGGAAACGACATGCCATTCGACCTTCCCGGCTCACGTCACCTCGAAATCCGACCGATCGGCTCGCTCCTCTTGATCCTCGCGGCGCTGTTCCTGTTCCGCGCCGAGCCCGCAAGCGCGCAAGCCTATCCGTGCAACGGTCCGGGGCCGGGCGAGCGGATGGTCGGGATGACGCAGGGCGGTAACGGTATCGCCCCCATTCCGCTGTGCGTACGCGACGCCCCTGCCGGCCCCGTTGCGCCGGCAGGACCACCGACGCAATGGGTGAACAGTCATTTCGTCGCCGCCTGGCACCCCCAATCGTCCGACGTCTGGACCGCCGCCGGATATCGGAGTCACGAAAGCGCCGGCGCCGCCGCCCTCGCTGCGTGCAATGAAGCGATGGGTTCGGGATGCACGCTGACCGTCGGCGCGGCCAATGGCGCGATCGCGATCGCGCGCGATGCGGGCGGCGAGTTGTGGGCGGCCACCGCCGCAACCGATGGCAAGGCGAAGAAGGAAGTCGAAAAGCTGTGCGCGAAGGAACAGACGGTCTGCTCGGTCATCAATTCGACAACATCGCCGTCATGGATCGAGGAAATCGGCCGACCGGTTACGCAGGCGATCGTTTTCCCTCCCAAGGGCGGTTACCGGCGCATCTATGCTTCCAGCGCCTGGGTGGATGGTGAAAAGGCGTCAGGTGACTGGGGTGCAAAAGTCTGGGTCGATGCCGGCCACGCGAGCGCCCGGGACGCCGAGACGGCCGCCGTCGGCCAGTGCGAGCGCGACAGTGGCGCCCGCTGCAAGGTCGTGCGCACAGTCGCTGATACTTTCCTGACCGTTGCGGTCGACAGCGAAGAATCGGTGCGCGTCGGGGCCAGCCCGACCCACGACGACGCGAAGAAGCTTGCGGAAAAGCGCTGCAAGGATGCGAAGACGAAATGCACCGTCACCGCCATATTCGACGCGCAGCAGAAGGGCAGCTTTGTCCACGATGCCTATCAGGCCCTCGCCGGGATGAAAAAGTGACGGAGAAGCGGCGACCGGTCGCACGCCTCATCGCGGTGGAGACGACGCGGCGCATGCTGGTATAAGCTGCCGCGACGGCCGCACATGAGGAAGGAAGCGTAACGATGGACAGCCCCCTTGTTGCAGCCCTCCTCTGGTTCTCGATCATCGCGTGCGGCCTGCTCGCCGGACTCTATTTCACTTTCTCCGCCTTTGCGATGACCGCCTTCGCGCGCATCGACGCGCCCGCGGGTATCGCGGCGATGAACAGCATCAACCGGGTGATCCAGCGCTCGCTGTTCCTGCCGCTGTTCATCGGATCGAGCCTGTCGAGCCTCGCGCTTGCGATCATCGGTGCGCTGCACCGGGGCGAGAGGGGCGCCTGCGAGGCCTTGGCCGGTGGCGTTATCTACTTCGTCGGCATGTTCGTCGTGACGATGGCTTTCAACGTCCCGCGCAACAATGCGCTCGATGCAAGCGATCCCGCCAGCCCCGAGGGACAGGCACTCTGGGCGCGTTATCTGAAGGAATGGACGGGCTGGAACCACATCCGCACGCTTGCTTCCACCGCAGCGCTGATCCTGTTCGTCATCGCGCTCGTCGAACGCGCCTAGCTCGATGAAACATTTTGTTGGCGTTTCCGCGTATAAGGCGGACTGGTCTGCTTTGCGCGAATCGCGCGCGAAGCGCCGGCGGAACCTGATGCACGCATGAAGCCCGAACTGACCCTGACCGCCCGCTCGACGTGGCGCGACCCGGTGCCCGAAAAGCCCCGGGGTCCCGGGCGTGCCTTCTGGGCGGCGATCGCCGCAGTGGTCGCGGTCGCCTGCCTCGCCTTTCTGCTGTCGAGCGGCCAGTTCCGGGCTCCCGCCTTCTTTGGGCCATACAGCGTCTCGGTGCCGATCGGTTTCAAGGCTTACGACCCCGAACGCTGGGCAATCATGAACGCCGCGGATTATGAGGCGGCGCTCAAGATCGATCCGACGCTGCCCGATCCCGACAGCGTCGGCTATGGCGACGCGGCGGCGCTGCCGCCCGCCGACCCCGCCTTGCTGCGCGAGGAGGCCTTCGTCGGCCCGCCCGCCAAGCCCTATATTTTCCGCGGGCTGACCGCGCTCGACCGCGAACGCGCCCATTATTGCCTGACCGCCGCCATTTATTACGAGGCCGCGTCCGAAACCGACGACGGGATGCGCGGTGTCGCGCAGACGGTGATCAACCGCGTCCGCCATCCGAGCTTTCCGAACACGGTGTGCGGCGTCGTCTTCCAGGGATCGCAGCGCGCGGGCGTGTGCCAGTTCACCTTCAGCTGCGACGGCGCAATGGCGCGCGCGCCCGAACGGCGGAACTGGCTGCGCGCGAGCCGGATCGCGTCGGCGGCGCTCGGCGGCTACGTCTTCCCCAAGGTCGGGCTCGCGACACACTATCACACGCAGGCGATCTGGCCGCGCTGGGGCAAGAGCCTGGTGATGACCAATATCGTCGGCGCGCATATCTTTCACCGCTGGCGCGGCCGCTGGGGCATGCCCGACGCGTTTCGCGCCCCCTATCCCGGCCGCGAGCCGGTGCCTGGCCCCTATCTTCCGCTTGCGCAGCAACTGGCGATCCTGAAAGGACAGGGCCTTGCCCCC
>CBJKNR010000397.1:0-3673 GCA_966417555.1 uncultured Sphingopyxis sp. | reverse complement strand
GCTGCGCGAGGCTGAGGAGGAGATCGGGCTCAATCGCCGCGACGTGATGGTTGCCGGCGTGACCGAGCCCTATCGGTCGGGCAGCGGCTATATCATCACCCCGGTGCTTGGCGTCATTCCACCCGATCTTGCGCTCGATCCCAACCCCGACGAGGTCGAGGACTGGTTCGAAGTGCCGCTCGACATCCTGTTCGACCCCGGCAATTATGCGCGCCAGCATGCGAATTTTCAGGGGCATGACCGCCATTATTACGACATGGACTGGCAGGGACGGCGGATCTGGGGCGTGACCGCGGGAATCATCATCAATCTGGCGCGGCGTCTGCCTGCGGGATGGCACCGGTGACGCTGCTGCCCGATGCCGAATGGCGCGATCGTCCGGGACTGCGCCGGATCGTCGCGGCGCTGACCGCGGACGGCGGTGCGGTCAAGGCGGTGGGCGGCGCGGTGCGCGACACCTTGCTCGGCCTGCCCGTTGCCGACATCGATCTCGCCACGCCGCTCTTGCCGTCGGAGGTGACGCGCCGGCTCGAAGCAGCCGACATCAAGGTGGTTCCGACGGGTATCGCGCACGGCACCGTCACGGCCATCGCCAGCGGCGATCATCATGAGATCACGACGCTGCGCCGCGATGTCGAGACCGACGGACGGCGGGCGACGATCGCCTTCGCCGACGACTGGCGCGAGGATGCGGCGCGGCGCGATTTCACGATCAACGCGCTCTATGCCGATCCCGACACCGGCGTGATCGATGACTGGTTCGGCGGGCTCGCCGACCTCGAAGCCGGCCGGGTCGCCTTCATCGGCGATGCCGCGACACGCATTGCCGAGGATCATCTGCGCATCCTGCGCTTCTATCGCTTCGCGGCGCGTTTCGGGCGTGGTGCGCTCGATCCCGCGAGCCACGCCGCGGTCGTGATCGCGCGGCAGTCCTTGAAGAGCCTGTCGCGCGAGCGCATCGCCGACGAGTTGCTCAAGATTCTCGCGCTGGCCGACCCCCGCGCGATCGTCGGGCAGATGGCGTCCGACGGCATTTTCGAGGTGCTGCTGCCCGAACTCGATGAAGGCTTTATCGCCGCGCTCGACCATTTGCTCGCAAGCGAGCAGGCTGCCGCCGTCGCGCCCGCGCCGCTCCGCCGCCTTGCGGCGCTGCTGCCGGCCGATGCAGCGGTCGCCGAGCAGGTCGCGAGCCGACTCCGCCTCTCGACCCGGCAGCGCAAGCATCTGGCCGCGCTCGGCGGGCGCCGCGCTGATGTCGAGCGCCCGATCCGCCAGCTTGCCTATGCGACCGGCATCGATGCCGCGCGCGACATCCATCTTCTCGCCGGCGACCCCGCTGCGGTCCAGGCTTTGGCCGGCTGGCAGATTCCCGAGCTGCCGCTGAAGGGCGGCGACATCGTCGCGCGCGGAATCTCCGCGGGTCCGGAGGTCGCGCGCCTCCTGAAAGCCGTCGAGGCTGAATGGGTGGCGGAAGGTTTCCCCGGCGCGGCGCGGGTCGCCGAGCTGGTCGATCAGAAGATCGGGCGCACGAGCGACTGACGCCAATAGTCGAGCGCCGCCTTGCTATCCATCGGCCGCGCGAACAGAAAGCCCTGCCCGAAATCGCAGCCGAGCGCCGACAGCAGCCGTGCCTGGTCGGTCGTCTCGACGCCTTCGGCCGTGGTGCGCATGCCGAGCACTTCGGCAAGGCTCTGGATCGTGCGGACGATCGCGACCTTGTCGCGGTCGTCGACCATATGCTCGACAAAGCTGCGGTCGATCTTGAGCACGTCGATCGGCAGACGCTGCAGATAGGCGAGGTTCGAATAGCCGGTACCGAAATCGTCCATCGCGACGCGGGCATCGAGCGCCTTCAGCTCGCTGAGCACCGACAGCGCGAGGTCGGGGTCGCCGATGATTGCGCTTTCGGTGAGTTCGATCATCAGCCGCTCGCCGCCGATCCTGTGCTTTTCGAGCGCCTGGCGGACGACGGTCGCGACATCGTCGCGGACCAGCTGGATCGCCGAGACATTGACCGAAAAATAGGCGTCGACAACCGTGCCGCCATTCTGCCGGTCCCATTCGGCGAGCACCTCCGCCGCCTTGCCGATCGCCCATTGGCCGAGGGGAACGATCAGCCCCGAATCTTCAGCGATCGGGATGAATTCGGTCGGCGACACCGAATGGCCCTTGCTGTTGTCCCAGCGCGCGAGCGCCTCGAATCCGGCGACGCGCCCGCTCGACAGCTCGATCAGCGGCTGGAAGGCAAGGTGGAGCCGGTCTTCCTCGATCGCATTGCGCAGCTCGGTTTCGAGCCCGAAGCGGTTGTCCGACAGCATCGCGGCCTCGGGCTCATAGATTTCGATGCGGTCGGTCTGCTTTGCACGCTTGAGTGCGATCTGGGCATGGCGAATCTGGTCGGCGATATCGGTGTCAATGACGGGCTGAATCGCACAGCCGAGCGCGCAGTCGACGCTGACCTTGAGTTCGCCGATGCGGAAGGGATGGTCGAAGCAGCCGCGGATGCGCCGCGCCATTTCGCGCACGTCGGCGCGGCCGCCTGCGATGCGGGTGGAAATGGCGAACTCGTCGCCGCCGGTCCGCGCCAATATGTCGCCGCTGCGCAGGCTCGATTTCAGGCGGCGTGCGACGGTGATGATCAGCTCGTCGCCCGCCATCGGGCCGATATGTTCGTTGATGCGGCTGAAGCGGGCCAAGTCGAGAAGCAGGATCGCGTGATCGCCCGCCGCGCTTTCGTTGCGCGTGCGCTGCTCGACCAGCTCCTCGAAGCCCGCGCGATTGGGAAGGCCGGTGAGGCTGTCGGAGACGAGTTCGCGGCGCAAGTTGCGCTCGGTCATCATCTCCTGCGTCCGGTCGATCAGCGTCAGCAGGAAAAGCCCGTCGTCGCCCGATTCGGTGGGCAGCGGGCCGATCGATCCGCGCAGGTCGCGCGCCGCCGGGCCCTCGCCCAGCTGGCACGAAAACTCCTGCGCCTCTTCGGGGAATTGGGACGCGCGCTCGATGGCGCGGAGCAGCTCTATCGGCGCATCGGTGCCCACGGGCGACAGGCTCAGCCGGTCGAAGGCGGCGTTGCTGGCATGGAGGCGAAAATTGCCGCGCGCCATGGGTCTGATCAGCGCGGCCGGAACGGGCAACGCGTCGATCCAGCCGACGAACAATAAGGGCCGGTCTTCGCCGGTTCTATCGATAGGCATAACAGAGGGTTTTGTGCGACCTTTCCCCATTGGCCAATGCCTAGGTCATGGGAAGTAAAAAAGGGATTTACGGCTGTGTCGAAATACGATCAGCCGAAGCGATTGTTCCGGGGAAAACCGGTCGGCGGCATCCGGCCGGCGGCACCGCGGGCGACGCGCCAGGGCGCAAGATCGGTTTCGGTCCGCGTGCGGCCGGTGTCGCCCCCCATCGCCCAGCTCAGCCCGTCGGCAAAAGCAAAGCTGACGGCGTCGGACAGGCCACCGTCGCGGTAGCGCTGCAGCATCACGCCCTGGCCGCGCGCCATCACCGGCACTTCGGCGAGCGGGAAGACGACGAGCTTGCGGTTCTCGCCGACCGCCGCGACGCTGTCGTCGGCCGGAGCGACCGGCCGCACGACCGCGAGCGCTGCTTTGGGCTTCAGATTGACGACGTTGCGGCCCTTGCGGTCTTCCTCGCATCGGACGAGTCGACGTGGATC
>CBJKNR010000396.1:0-3675 GCA_966417555.1 uncultured Sphingopyxis sp. | reverse complement strand
GGAGAGGGAGGAGGAGGAAAAGGGGCGCTAGGCATGGAGGCCGCGTCGCGCGGTTTCACGCAGGCAATCCGCAACGCCAATGACGGCATTTCGCTTGCCCAGACCGCGGACAGCGCCGCGGGCAGCATCTCGGACATCCTCGTCCGTATGCGCGACCTGTCGATGCAGGCATCGACCGGCACGCTCAGCGATCCCGACCGCGTGCTGGTGCAGAAGGAAGTCACCGCGCTGATCGCGCAGATCGGCGACGTCGTGGGTCAGACCACCTTCAACGGCAACACCCTGCTGGACGGCAGTGCCGCAACCGGTTTCGATATCCAGACCGGCATCAACGATACCGAGGTCGTGAACATCACCATCGCGAACCTCGGCACGGGCGGCACGGCTCTGACCGGCGTCGGCGCGATCAACGTCGGCACGCAGGCCGGCGCCACGGCTGCGCTGGCGGTGCTCGACACGGCGATCGACAATGTCGCCGCCGAACGCGCCAACCTCGGTGCGCAGCAGAACCGCCTGACCTCGGCTGTCGATAATTTGACATCGCGCGTCACCAATCTCGACGAAGCCAAGTCGCGCATCGAAGACGCCGATTTCTCGGTCGAATCGACGAACCTTGCCGCTGCCGGCATCCTGGCACAGGCATCGACCGCGATGCTCGCCCAGGCGAACCAGAGCTCGCAGGGCGTGATGAACCTGCTCCGCGGCTAAAAGAACTACCCGACTTCAGGCTATATTCGGTTGGTCCCTTAGATAGCCTGCTTTGATGCCCCGGCCCCCACAGCCGGGGCATCATTTTTTTTGTTTCGGCGGAGCCGAAACAGATGCGGTTCCAGCCCCCCTCCCAGCCTCCCATAGGATACCATGTCGGGAGGCTGGGAGGGGGGCGGCGGGCTGGAAGCGTTCCCGGCGCCAGCCGGGACCAAAGCTCAATGAAAATCCCGCGACTTGGGCAGGATGCGCACATTGCGAGGATGTCCGTGCTGCGCCGCATGGCTGCGCGGCGCTTGCGGATGCTTCACCTCGTCGGTGTGGCAGGTGTCGGGATCGAAGCGCCGGTCGCTGCCCAGCGCGTCGAGCATCGCCGTCCGGTCGACGATCCGTGTCGCCATCAGGTGGATGACACCCTCCTTGCTCCGCTGGACCTCGCCCTCGGCGAGCATCAGTCGCGACGCCATGACGGCGCGGCGCTGGCGTTCAAAATGGCGCGCCCAAAGCAGGATGTTGACGATCCCGCCCTCGTCCTCGAGCGTGATGAAGATCGCATTGCCCTTACCCGGCCGCTGGCGGATCAGCACGACGCCCGCGGTGCGGAGGATCGAACCGTTCTTCGCGGCGGCGACCTGTGTGGCGCTCAGCACGCCCTCGCGTTCGAAGTCGGCGCGCAGGAACGCCATCGGATGGCCTTTCAGCGACAGCCGCGTCGTCTGGTAATCGGTGAGCACATGCTCGACCATCGGCGTAGGCGGCAGCTGCGCATCTTCCTCGAACCCCAGCTCATTCGCCTCGGCCGCTCCGAACAATGGCAGCACCCCCTGCCGCACCCGCCGTGCGTCCCACAGGGCCGGGCGCCGTTCGAGCCCCATCGACCGGCAGGCGTCGGCATCGGCGATGAGGCGCAGCGCGCGCGAGGGCAGGCTGGCGCGGCGCGCAAGCTCCTCGACCGAGGCGAAGGGCGTGGTGCGCGCGTCGGCGATCTGCTTCGCCCACTCCTCGCGAAACCCGTCAACCTGCCGGAAGCCGAGCCGGAGCGCGAGGCTGCCGTCGCCCGTCCGTTCGAGGCTGTTGTCCCAGCCGCTCGCATTGACGTCGACCGCGCGCACCTCGACCCCATGCTCACGCGCATCGCGTACGAGCTGCGCGGGGGCATAGAAACCCATCGGCTGCGAGTTGAGGATGCCGCAGGCGAAGACGGCGGGGTGGTGGCATTTCAGCCACGACGATACGTAAACGAGCTTGGCGAATGACTGGGCATGGCTTTCGGGAAAGCCATAGCTTCCGAACCCCTCGATCTGCTTGAAGCAGCGCGCCGCGAAATCGGCCTCATACCCACGGCGGATCATGCCTCCGATCATCTTCTCCTTATATTGATGGATCGTACCGGCATTACGAAAGGTCGCCATTGCACGCCGCAGACCGTTGGCTTCGTCCGGGGTAAATTCAGCGGCGACGATGGCAAGTTTCATCGCCTGTTCCTGAAACAGGGGGACACCGCACGTCCTGAAAAGCAGATTGTAAAGTTCCTTGGGATCGTGCGGCGGCGCAGGCGAAGGATAGTCGACCGCTTCTTCCCCGCTGCGCCGCTTCAGATAGGGATGGACCATATCCCCCTCAATCGGGCCGGGACGAACGATCGCCACTTGGATGACCAAATCATAGAGTTCTCGTGGACGTAGGCGTGGCAACATGTTGATCTGTGCGCGGCTTTCGACCTGAAAGACTCCGATGCTGTCGCCTTCACACAGCATATCGTAAACGTCCGAATCTTCCTCCGGGACGTTTCTAAGATCGTGGTTTCCGAGACCGTGCAGCCGCATCAGGTCGAAGCATTTGCGGATGCAGGTCAGCATGCCGAGGGCGAGCACATCGACCTTCATCAGTCGCAGTTCATCGATGTCGTCCTTGTCCCATTCGATGAAGGTGCGGTCTTCCATCGCGGCATTGTGGATCGGCACCGTCTCGTCGAGCCGGTCCTCGGTCAGCACATAGCCGCCTACATGCTGCGAAAGATGGCGCGGAAAGGTCAGCAGCTGCGCGACGATCCATTGCAGCCGGGCAATATCGTCCAGTTCGGGATCGAGACCGGCTTCGACAAAGCGTTCGATCGGCATCTCGCCGCCCCAGCTACCCCATGTCGTGTCAGCGAGCCGCTGCGTGATATCCTCGCTGAGCCCCAGCGCCTTGCCGACCTCGCGCACGGCGCTGCGCGGCCGGTAATGGATCACCGTCGCGGCGATGCCCGCACGCCGCCGCGTGTAGCGGCGGTAGACATATTGCATAACTTCCTCGCGCCGTTCATGCTCGAAGTCGACGTCGATGTCGGGTGGCTCGCGCCGTTCTTCCGACAGGAAGCGGGTGAAGAGCAGATTGTTCGCGATCGGATCGATC
Source organism: uncultured Sphingopyxis sp. (assembly GCA_966417555.1). GTDB lineage: Bacteria > Pseudomonadota > Alphaproteobacteria > Sphingomonadales > Sphingomonadaceae > Sphingopyxis. Next base: position 570 of record CBJKNR010000396.1, on the reverse strand, counting down.
GAGGTGATTTCAAGCAGATAGCAGACGAGCGAATTCGCTGCCGAACCGCGTCCTTGGCAAAGAATGGGTGGGTCGCGTGTGCGCGCGAATTGAACGATGTCGTGAACGGTAAGAAAGTAACAGGCGAAATTGCACGTGCCGATGAGGCTAAGTTCCTCCTTGAGCACCTCCTGCCAACGTTGCGGCAATCCATCAGGGTGCAGTTTTCTCGCTGCATCCATCACCATATGCTCGAGCCAGCTTTGCGGTTTCCATCCCTCGGGGACCGGCTCGTGCGGATATTCATATTCGAGGTCGCGGAGTGAGAAGGCGATGCGATCGAGAATCCGGATGCTCTCATCGACTGCCTCTGGGCAGGTACGGAAGAGGTGGCGCATCTCCTGCGGCGATTTTAGATGGCGCTCGCCATTGGCGCGCAACAGGCGACCGGCATCATTAAGATTGGTGCCTTCGCGAATGCAGGTCACGACATCGTGCAAAGGTCGTTGCTCGCGGGTTGCATAAAGCGCGTCGTTGGTTGCGAGCAGCGGAATGCCGACACAGTCGGCCAAGACTTCCAGTCGGGCAAGG
>CBJKNR010000395.1:0-3684 GCA_966417555.1 uncultured Sphingopyxis sp. | reverse complement strand
AGCTCGCGATCTTCGACGGAATCCCGAACGACGAGCTCGCGAAGGCGATGCAGACGCACCCGGTCGTGATCCGCCGTATCCTCGGCGGGCTGCGCGATGCGGGTTTCGTCCACAGCGAAAAGGGGCATGGCGGCGGCTGGACGATTGCCCGCGATCTCGCCGACATCACGATGCGCGACGTCTATGATGCGATCGGGCGGCCGAGCCTGATGGCGATGGGCAACCGCACCGAAGCCCCCGGCTGCCTCGTCGAGCAGGCGGTCAACGCCGCGCTCGACACCGGCTTTCAGGAAGCCGAGGCGCTGCTTCTCGCGCGTTTCGGCGAAGTCACGCTCGCGCAGCTCGCCGCCGATTTCCACGCGCGCATGGCCGCGCGATCCCTCTCCCCCACCGCACAGGAGCATATCCATGACTGAAGGCGCGCAGCATTTCCTCGACAGTTTCAGGGACCCCGAGGCGGTCGCCCGCTACACCGAGGGCCCGCGGCGCTTCGTCCCCGGCCTTGACGGGCTTCACCGCATGACCGGGCTCCTCCTCGCCGAGCGCGTTCCCGAGGATGCGCATATCCTCGTCCTCGGCGCGGGTGGCGGCAGCGAGATGAAGGCGATGGCCGAGGCGCATCGCGGCTGGCGCTTCACCGGCGTCGATCCCGCCGGACCGATGCTCGATCTCGCCGCGCAGGTGCTGGGGCCGAACGCGCACCGCGCCGAGCTGGTCGAAGGCACTATCGACGACGCGCCCGCGGGCCCCTTCGACGGCGCAACCTGCCTGCTCACGCTCCATTTCCTCGACCGCGAGGAACGCATCCGCACCGCCGCCGAACTCCGCGCGCGCCTGAAGCCTGGCGCGCCCTTCGTCGCAGCGCATGGAAGCTTCCCGCAAGGCGCCGGCGAACGGGACCGCTGGCTCGACCGTTATGCATCCTACGCCATCGCCTCGGGCGGCGATCCCGATCAGGTTGCGAAAGGCCGCGAAGCCGTCGCGACGCACGTGGCGATGCTCAGCCCCGAAGCCGACGAGGAAGTGCTCCGCGCCGCGGGTTTCACGGGCGTCGAGCAATTCTACGCCGCCTTCACCTGGCGCGGCTGGGTCGGATACGCCTGATACCCAAAGGCCGACGGCGATATTGCCCCGCGTCCCCGGCGCGCTAAGATGCACCATGGTCCGCGAACTGCCCATCGGTCTGGCCCTGCGCCGCTTCCGACGCCTCAACGGCATCAAGCAGGGCCATGTCGCCGAAATCTTCGCGGTTTCGCAGGGTAGCGTATCGCGCTGGGAAAGCGGCACGCACGAACCCGATGCGCCGCATCGCGAAAAAATCGCCGCCTTCATCGCCGTCAATGCGGCCAGCGATAGCGACCGCGCGCTGAAGCGTCTCGTCGAAACCTCGACGCAGGCCGTGCACCTGATCTGCGACGCCACCCACATCCTGCTGGCGGCATCGAAGGCGCGGGCGGCGCAGTGGGAGGACGATGCGCAATCCTATGTCGGCACCTCGCTGTGGCGCTTCGCGAGCCCCGAAATCGCTGTCGCCGAAGCGGGGCTGGGCGATGCCGGCTGGTTCGAGCGCCCTTTCCGGACGCTCGAATTCGACACCGGAAGCAACGGCAGCAACCGGATTCCGGTCGCACCAAGCCGGATATGCTGGGAAACGATCCCGCTTGCGGACGGCCGCACCGGCCGGCTGACGACCACCATCGACGTCCACGCATAATTTTTGCGTTCCGGCGCGGGGCACCGCTTCCTATGCCCTCGTCACATTCTTCGCCGGGAGCATCCGATGGAACCGCCAGCACCGACCGACCCCGCGCGGCTCGAAGGCATTATTGCCTTTCTGCACGCGGCCGAAAAACTGAAGGATACGCTGCGAAGCGGCATCACGTCGCAGGGTCGTGCCGAGAGCACGGCCGAGCACAGCTGGCGCCTCTGTCTGATGGCGATGCTGTTCGACCGCGAGCTGGGCGAAATCGACCGGCTGAAGCTGCTCAAGCTCTGTATCGTCCACGATCTGGGCGAGGCGATTTCGGGCGATGTGCCGGCGACGCAGCAGGTCGCGGGCGACGGGCGCGCCGCGCAGGAGCGCGCGGACCTGATAACGCTATGCGAACCCTTGCCGGGTGACCTTCGCAGGGAAATCGTCGCGCTCTGGGATGACTATAGCTCCGCCGCGTCACCCGAAGCGATCCTCGCGAAGGGCTTCGACAAGCTCGAGACCATGCTCCAGCATCTGATCGGCAAAAACGCGCCCGACTTCGATTATCGCTTCAACCTCGACTACGGCGTCAAGCACACGGCCCGGCATCCGCTGCTCAAGGCGCTCCGCGGTCTCGTCGACCGCGAAACGCAAGAGCGCGTTGCAGCGATGCCCCGGCAAGGCGGCTAGAAGCGAATCTCCACCGACGGCGCGCTCCGTTGATGCTCGCCATGATAGACCGCCTCGATATTGTTGCCGTCGGGATCGAGCAGGAAGGCGGCATAATAGCCCGGATGATAGGGCCGCTCGCCCGGCGCGCCATTGTCGCGCGCACCCGCCGCGAGCCCCGCCGTGTAGAAGGCATCGACCGCAGCGTGATCGGCCGCCTGAAACGCCAGATGATGCCGCCCGGTCAGCTGGCCGAGCGCCGCCTCGCTGTCCTTTGTCGACACGAACAATTCATCGGTCCAGAAATAATCCTCGGCCTCTCCGCCGATCGGCACGCCGAGCACGTCGAAGATCGCGCCATAGAATTTGCGGCTCGCCGGCAGGTCGGCGACGACCAGTTGGATATGGTCGATCAGCCGGCCGCGGTGCAGCAATTGCGTTTCCATCGTCTCTCTCCCGTTATCCGGATCGGCAGAGATACGGCCGCCCCGCCCCGAAGGTTCCCGGCATCAGAGCGTTCGGAACATCACCAGCGCATCGACGAAGCCGTCGGACGGATGCGCGAACGCACCCGGCAGTCGGCCGACCACCTCGAACCCCAGCGACTGCCAGAGCCCGACCGCGCGGATATTGCTGCTGACGACGAAGTTGAACTGCATCGCGCGAAACCCGCGCGCCCTTGCACGCCCGATCGAATGCAGGCACATCGCGCGGGCAACGCCGCGTCCGGTTGCCGCCGCAGCCGTCATATAGCCCGCGTTGCAGACATGCGCGCCGCCGCCCGCCTGGTTGGCACGCAGATAATAGGTGCCGAGGATGGCGCCGTCGGCCTCGGCGACGAAGGCCTCCTTGTCCGCACCGAACCAATAGCGAAGCGCATCGGCCTCGCGCATGTCGCGATCGAGCGTATAGGTTTCGCCGGCGCGGATCACCGGCTCGAGGATGGCCCAGATTGCGGCGGAATCGGCGGGCACGGCGGGTCGGATCAGCATCGAACTTGCCTATGCCGGCGCGCCGGCTCTGGCAACCCGCGCTAGGCCAGGCACGCCTCCGCGATCGCCGCGACGTGGCGCACGTCGGTGCCGCAGCAGCCGCCGACGACCCGTATCTGCGGGAAACGCTCGATCAGCGCGCGGTGTCGCGCCGCAAGGTCGGCGGGGTCACCGATATCGAGCTCGGTCATCGCATCAAGTTCGGCATGGCTGAGCGACGACGCGTTCGCACGCACGCCGCCGATCCGCGCCGTCCACGCCGCCGCCTCCGCCAGCACGCCTTCGAAATGGGTCGGGTGCGCGCAGTTGATCATATAATAGGCGGGATAG
>CBJKNR010000394.1:0-3688 GCA_966417555.1 uncultured Sphingopyxis sp. | reverse complement strand
ACAACGCCGAAAGCCTGATCCACTCGACCGAACGCCAGATCGCCGAACATGGCGACAAGGTTGACGCGGGCCTCAAGTCCGAGATCGAGGCCGCGATCGCCGAAGCCAAGACGGCGGTCGAGGGCGGTGACGCTGCCGCGATGACCGAAAAGGCCGGGGCGCTCGCACAGGTCGCGATGAAGCTCGGCCAAGCGATCTACGAGAAGGAACAGCAGGCGGCCGCATCCCCCGGCGCCGACGATGCTGGCGCGGCGAAGACCGACGAAGACGTCGTCGATGCCGAATTCTCCGAAGTCGAAGACGACAAGAAGTAAGGAGGAAACTCTCCCCGCCACGCCCCACGGCGCGGCGGGGTTGAGGGGGCTTTGAAGAATGTCACTCGACATCGATTATTATGAACTGCTGGAAGTCGAGCGTAGCGCCGACGACGCGGCGCTGAAGGCGAGCTACCGCAAGCTTGCGATGAAATATCACCCCGACAAGAATCCGGGGTGCGACGACAGCGAAGCGCGGTTCAAGGCGATCAGCGAAGCCTATGACTGCCTGAAAGACCCCCAGAAGCGCGCCGCCTATGACCGGTTCGGCAAGGCGGGCGTCAATGGCGGCGCGGGCGGCTTCGGCGGCGGCAACGGCGCCGATTTCGGCGACATCGGCGATATTTTCGAATCGATCTTCGGTTCGGCCTTCGGCGGCGGCCGCCAGCAGCGCGGCCCCGCGCGCGGCGCGGACCTGCGCTACGACATGGAGATCAGGCTCGAGGACGCCTTCGCCGGCGTCACCCGCGAGATCCAGGTCGATGTCGCGGCGCGCTGCGAAACGTGCGACGGATCGGGCGCCAAGCCCGGCACTTCGACGCACCGCTGCTCGACCTGCGCCGGCCACGGCAAGGTGCGCGCACAGCAGGGTTTCTTCATGGTCGAGCGCACCTGCCCGGCCTGTCAGGGCGCGGGCGAGGTTATCGCCGATCCCTGCAATTCATGCCACGGCGAAGGCCGCGTCGACCGGCGCAAGACGCTGACCGTCAACATCCCCGCCGGGGTCGACGAAGGCACGCGCATCCGCCTGTCGGGCGAGGGCGAGAGCGGCGCGCGCGGCGCGGCGCCGGGCGATCTCTACATCTTCCTCCACATGGCGCGGCACAAGGTTTTCGAGCGCGAGGGCACGACGCTGTTCACGCGCGCGCCGATCAGCTTCACGACCGCGGCGCTCGGCGGCGAGATCAGCATCCCCGGGCTCGACGGCAAGAAGCACGACATCACGATCCCAGCGGGCATCCAGTCAGGCAAACAGCTGCGCCAGCGCGGCGCGGGCATGCCGGTGCTCAACGGCCGCGGCCATGGCGACCTGGTGGTCCAGATCGACGTCGAGACACCGACCAGGCTCACCGCGCGGCAGAAGGAACTGCTCTGCGAATTCCGCGAGACCGAGACCGGCGAGGAATGCCCGGCAAGTCAGGGCTTTTTCGGGCGCATCAAGGAAATGTGGGACGATCTGACGGATTGATCCGTCTTTTCCCGATATAGTCATTGCGAGCGAGGCGAAGCAATCCAGAGCGGTTTATGCCACTCGGGATTGCTTCGCCTCGCTCGCAATGACGGAGCTGTTTAACCTATCTCGCCCCGCAGTTCGTCGATCAGCGTCTTCACCTTCGGCAACCGCTCCTCCTCCTCGTCTAGGATCGCATGGAAGGCGCGGCGCTTGATCGCCTTCAATTCCTCCGCCGGAACCGCACTGTCGCCGTTCACGCTGCTTGCGACGATGTCGATCAGCCGGTCAGCGCCGTGGAGCCGCCCCCACAGATAGTCATTCTCGCGGTACGCACGGCTGAAGAAGGCGCCGAAGCTGTTGAACTCGATACCCTTCAGCATCGCCGCGGCGCCGCCGGTGCGGATCGCGGTCGCATCCGACGGCGAGATGCGGTCGATCTTGATCGGGTCGAATTCGTCGAACCCCTCGCCCTGCAGCAGCGGCAGCGTCGCAATATCGTAAAAGGGATAGCCGAGATAGGCGAAGAGCATCGTCCGCCGGTCGTCCTTCGGCAGCTTTCCGAGAGCGGCCGCGATCACGACATCTGTTTCGGCGTCGAGCGCAACCAGGTCGCGCCGCGCCGCGATCGCGTCGATCCACTGGCCGGGCTCGGTATCGGCCGGCACATCGAGGTCGGCGAGCCAGCTGTCACCCTCGCGTTCAAGATATTGGCCGAGCGCGGCGAAGATCGTCTCGCGCATCTCCTCGCACGCCGGGTCGCGCTTCTCGCGCGTCGCCTCGACCGACGCGTCCAGTTCGCGGGCAAGGAAGCGCAGGCGGCGGATGCGGAAACCGAGGTCGTGGGTGCGGAAAAAATCGATCGCCGCGCTGCTCGCTCCCGCGCCCTTCCTGCCCGAAATCCGGTCGAGCCCGCGCGCGCGCGCTTCGGTCCACATCGCAATGCGGCGGTTGATTACATGCACCGGCCCCTCGGGCGGCGCGAGGCGGTCGACGATATTCGCGACCTCGTCGATCACCGCCGACAGCTTGAGATGACCATAGGGCGCATAGGCGAAGCCGGCCCGCGCAGCAGCCTGATCCTGCGCCTTGGCGCGCCATTTCGCCAGCCGCGCCGGGGTCGGCGTGTCGAGGAAGAAGGTCGTGCCGAACAGCGCCGCGACCTGTTCCTCGACCTCGACCTTCATCGCGTCGATGATGTGCTGCATGCGGCGGATGCGGCGCGACATGCCCTCGATCATCTCGATATTCTCGCGAATCGGCTGTTCGCGCGGGATCGCCGAGAGCGAGCCGAGGATCGTCGGCAGGAAGCCCGGAAGCTGGCCCTGTTCGTCGGGCTCGCCCGGCTTGCCGAGGCTGATCGCCTTATAGTCGGGTTTGGGGTCGATATAGATGAAGCGCCGGTCGATCTCGCGCCGTGCCGGACGCTGCTTGAGCGCCGCGATCGCCGGGCGGAACGGCGCGTTCGCGAGCACCGAGCCGTCGATCAGCACGCGGTCGGCGGGGTCGGCCCAGGGCACGCGCGGCAGCTGCGCGCGGATGAAGGCGTCGCGGCCGGGCCATGCCACGCTGCGCTTTTCGAGCGCCGCGTCGAGCTCGCGCAACGTGAAGGGCGGAAAGGCGCCAGGAAAACTCGCGGTCGCGCGCGCGGCGGCGACAAGTCCCGGTACGTCGTCGAGTCGTTTGCCCGCGCGGCCATCCTGCCGGAAATGCATCATCAGCCGATGCTCCTGCTCGGTCACGCGCGGCGGGCTATTGAGCGTCAGCTGTTCCTTGTGCCCCGCGAAGTCGGTCACCGACACGATCAGGTCGATCGGCTGCGCGGCGGGCACGAGCGGCAGGCCCTGCGGCGCCGCGTCCATCGTGTCGAACGCGTCGAGCAAAAGGTTCGAGAAGGTCGCGCCGCCGAAGGGCGGCTCGAACCAGCGCGCGCGCACGAAACGCGACAGCTTGGCCCGCACCTCGTCCTGCGCGCCTTCGCCGACGGTGCGGTCGATCGCATTGCCACGCCGTTTCATCGCCCAGCCGGCGATGGGCACCGCCCAGAATTTGGTCATTGCAGAAAGTGGGCGCGCATCGGGATCGAGCAGGCTGTCGACGTCGGCATCCCTCAGCCATAACTCGGTCAGCGGGTCGAGCGATTTGCCCGTCGCGAGCGCGCGCGCGAGGAAGATGCCGTTGATGCCGCCAGCGCTCGCCCCCG
>CBJKNR010000393.1:0-3693 GCA_966417555.1 uncultured Sphingopyxis sp. | reverse complement strand
GGCTGGGGAAGAGCTCGACGAGCAGCGCCGCGATCGGGCCATAGACCATCGTCACGAGCAGCACGAGGTAGAAGAGGATCGCGACGACAACCGGCTTGTTCATCGCATCGAGGTCGGCCTTGGCCGGATAACCCGCGGCGGCGGTCGCAGCCGCGAGGTCCTTGCGAAAAGCTTCGGCGGCGGCGGCGCGGTCTTCCTCGGCGAGGCGCCACGGTTCGGGGGCGATCAGGACGCGGTCGCCGATCCACACGTCGGCCGCCTCGCCGGTGCGGCGCGGACGCGTGACGCTGGTGTAGCTGACGCCGGCTTTGGCGAGTGCCGACCTGGCGATGTCGCAGCCCGTGCTTTCGAACTTTTCCTTGCCGATCGGATCGAACTGGAAGGCGCAGGCGCCGGGGTCGGCGCTAACCCTCACGGCGGCCATCCGCTGCGCCGTCGCCATCGCCGGGTTGGCGGCTTCGGTCAGCATCTGGAACGCGGGGAAATAGGTGATCGCCGCGAGCGCGCAGCCCGCGAGGATGATCGGCTTGCGCCCGACCTTGTCGCTGAGCCAGCCGAAGACGATGAAGAAGGGCGTACCGAGCGCGAGCGCGATGGCGATCAGGATGTTCGCGGTCGCGCCATCGACCTTCAGCGTCTTTTCGAGGAAGAAAAGCGCGTAAAATTGCCCCGAATACCAGACCACGGCCTGCCCGGCGACCGCGCCGAACAAGGCGACGAGCACCCATTTGAGATTCGCCCAGCGACCGAAAGCTTCGGTCAGCGGTGCTTTCGACGTCGTCCCCTCCTCCTTCATTTGCCTGAAGACCGGGCTTTCCTCGAGCTGGAGGCGGATCCAGAGCGAGACGCCGAGCAGGATCACCGAGATCAGGAAGGGAATACGCCAGCCCCAGTCGGCAAAGGCGGCCTCGCCCATCGCCGAACGGATGACGATCACGACGCCGAGCGCCGCGAACAGCCCAAGCGTCGCAGTCGTCTGGATGAAACTCGTGAAGAGGCCGCGCTTGCCGTCGGGCGCATGCTCGGCGACGTACGTCGCAGCGCCGCCATATTCGCCCCCGAGCGCGAGCCCCTGGACGAGGCGCAGCAGGACGAGAAGGATCGGCGCCGCGACGCCGATCGAGGCATAGCTGGGCAGGACTCCGACGAGGAAGGTCGACGCGCCCATCAGCCCCATGGTGACGAGGAAGGTATTCTTGCGCCCGACAAGGTCGCCGATGCGCCCGAAGACGAGCGCGCCAAACGGCCTTACCGCAAAGCCCGCGGCAAAGGCAGCAAGCGCAAAGATGAAACCGGTGGTTTCGTTGACGCCCGAGAAGAACTGCGCCGAGATGATCGTCGCGAGCAGGCCGTAGAGATAGAAATCATACCATTCGAACACCGTGCCGAGCGACGAGGCGAGGATGACCTTGCGCTCGCTTTGGCGGGTTTCGGTGGTTGTCGTTACGCCTGCGCCGTTGCTCATCCGCTACCCCTCACTCTGTTGTCGAGCGAAGGGTAACCGGTCACCACGTAGCGTCAATGACGCAGACGTCCCATTTGGATATTCGTGCCCTAAAGTTCGTCATTGCGAGTAAAGCGAAGCAGTCCAGAGCGGCTTGTCACACCCTGGATTGCTTCGTCGCTACGCTCCTTGCGATGACGAGGGTTGGCGTATCAACCGACGCGCTTGACCGCGCCCTTATGCGCACCGACGCTCTTGCCCCGCGGGCGGAAGCGACGCTTGCGCTGCGGCTGGCCGTCGGCGGCGGGGCCGTCACGGCGCGGACCGCGCTCGCCGCGCGGCTGGCCTCCATCGCGGTGGCCGGCATCGCGGTGCCCGCCGTCACGCTGGCGCAGCGCTTCCTCGCGCTGGCGCTGCGGATTGCGGCCCCTGCTGCCGGTATCACGCGGCGGCTGCGCCGGCTTGGGCAGGTTGCGCACCATCTCGTTGAAGCCTTCGGGCAGCGGCATCGGTTCGGACTTCGTCCGGGTGACGCGCTCGATGTCACGCAGGTAGGTGCGCTCGTCGGGCGCGACGAAGCTGATCGCCATGCCCTCCGCACCCGCGCGCGCGGTGCGGCCGATGCGGTGGACATATTGCTCGGGTACGTTCGGGATCGCGAAATTGATCACATGGCTGACGCCCGACACGTCGATGCCGCGCGCGGCGATATCGGTCGCGACGAGCAGGCGTACCTGGCCCGAGCGGAACGCCTGCAGCGCGGTGGTGCGCTGCGCTTGGCTCTTGTTGCCGTGGATCGCAAAGGCCTCGATCCCCGCGCCCTTCAGGTGGCGGACGACACGGTCGGCGCCATGCTTGGTGCGGGTGAAGATCAGCGCGCGGTCGATGTCCGACGTCTTGATGACGTGGTGGAGCAGCGCCTGCTTTTCCTTCTGCTCGACGAAGGTCGAGAACTGGCGGATCTTTTCGGCGGTCGTCGCCTGCGGTGTCACCGAGACGGTCACCGGATCCTCGAGGAACTGCTCGGCAAGATGCGCGATTTCCTTCGGCATCGTCGCCGAGAAAAAGAGGTTCTGACGGCGCGAGGGCAAGAGCTTGGCGATGCGGCGCAGCGAGTGGATGAAGCCCATGTCCATCATCTGGTCGGCTTCGTCGAGGACGAAGATTTCGACGTCGTCGAGGCGCAGCGCGCGCTGGTCAATGAGGTCGAGCAGGCGGCCGGGGGTTGCAACGAGGATTTCGACACCCTGCGAAAGGTCGCGAATCTGTTTGTTGATCGGCACGCCGCCGAAAACGGTCGTGACGCGCAGCTTGGTAAAGCGGCCATAGTCGCGGCAGCTCTGCGCGATCTGCGCCGCGAGTTCACGCGTCGGCGCGAGCACGAGCATCCGGCAGCTGCGCGGATTGGTGCGGTGCGGATAGGTGATCAGGTGATGGATCGAGGGCAATGAAAAGCCCGCGGTCTTGCCGGTGCCCGTCTGCGCGATGCCGCACAGGTCGCGGCCCTTCATCAGCGGCGGGATCGCCTGCGTCTGGATCGGGGTCGGCTGGGTATAGTCCTTGGCGGCAAGCGCGCGATTGATGTCGGCGTGCAGGCCAAAGTCGTTGAAAGTCGTCATGTTTTACTCACAATGTGCGACGCGCACAGCGTCCGTTCGCATCGAACGGACGGCGCACGGCCGCGGGTTCGAAACGACCCGCGTGAAAGGGTGCCTCTGGGGACAAAGCGCCGGTCCGGCTCGTCCCGCACCTGTCTCGGGCGGGAAAATCACGCTGCCGGTGGTTGCGGCGGGAAGGCCCGCCATGCTGCGCTGCACAACATATGGCATGGGTTGCGCGGAATTGCAAGATTATTGCTTGGCCGTTGCGGGAAGAAAGAAAATCGGATTCGCGCAGAGACACAGAGAGCGCAGAGATTTTGTTCACGCGGAGACGCGGAGGCGCGGAGGAAGAAAAGCGAAATCGTCGGCGGCTTTGCCGCCCATTTTCCTTTCTCTGCGCTCTCTGCGGCTCTGCGCGAATATTCTCTTCCCCGCGTCTCCGCGTCTCCGCGCCTCCGCGTGAAACCCTTGTTCTGTCCCGCCGCCTTTGGCAGACTCCCGCAAAGAGGGGGATGACCATTGGCCGAAAAGATTATCGTCATCGACGAGGGCACCACCTCGACCCGCACGATGCTGTTCGCCGCCGACGGCACCCCGCTCGGCAGCGCGCAGCGCGAGATACGTCAACATTATCCCGGCCCCGGGCTC
>CBJKNR010000392.1:0-3697 GCA_966417555.1 uncultured Sphingopyxis sp. | reverse complement strand
GGCATAGTGCAAGGCCGATTGCGGCCCCCGCCTTCGCGGGGGCGACGAGTCAGGAATCCACCCCGAGGCCGACGCAATCAGGTCGCGGGTCGGGTTTCGTCGATCTTGTCGACCCATTCGGGATAGAAACTCGGCTCGCGCGCCGACCAGCCGGGGGCGGTCGCGGCCGCCTCGCTGATCGACTGGAGCAATATCTTGCGCTTGTCGGGATGGAGGTGCGGCAGCGACGCCGCGGCGCAGAAGGCGCCCGGCAGCCACGGCCGCGCATGCGCACCGAGCAGGCGTTCGTAAAGGAAGCGGTAGGAAGCGAAGCCCGGCAGACGATCCTGCCCGAGGTCGAAGGCCGACACCGCGATCAGCGGCGCCATGAAATGTTCGAGCGCGCCGAGCCCGCTGTCGTCGGGAATATGCGCGCGCACCTCGCCGAGCCGCTGGTAGACGCGCGCCTGGACGCGGATCGCGGTTTCCTCGACCATGTCGCGCGACCAGCGCGCGATCGCATCATCGCGTTCAAGCCCGATGTCGAGCGAGCGGCGGATATAGCGCTGGGTCGCCGCGGGAAAGCCCGCAAATTCCTTGATCTCGGAAAGGGACAGGTCGCCTGCGGCCGGTCCTGAACGCGTCGCCATGGTCATGCTCCCGCACTGCGCCCGGGGAGCCATCCCCCCGGAGGCCTGCATCCGACAATCTGCCACGACAATCGTTAGTGGCAGGTTAACCATGACGTCGGGAATTGTTCAGGCGGTGGGTGAGGCGTTGCGCGGCGGCGCCAGCGGGCTTAATCAGCGTGTCCTGAAACCATAAGACACGCAGGCCCAACATGTCGCACACACCGCAGCCGGTCATTTCCGCAACCGGCCTTTTCACCCCCGCCGAATGCATCTCCAACGAAGAACTTGTCGCCAGTTTTAACGAGTATGTTGCGCTGCACAATAGAGAAAATGCAGCGGCGATCGCGGCGGGCGAAGCGCCCGAACTGACTGAATCGAGCGTCGAATTCATCGAGAAGGCGAGCGGCATCGGATCGCGCTTCGTCGTCGACAAGGCGGGGATTCTCGACCCCCGCCACATGGCGCCGCGCATCGCCGAGCGCGGCAATGACGAGCTGTCGATCCTCGCCGAAATCGGCGTCGCGGCGGCGAAGGATGCGCTGTCGCGCGCCGGCCGCGATGCCTCGGATGTCGATGCCGTGCTGTGCGCCGCATCGAACATGCAGCGCCCCTACCCGGCGATGGCGGTCGAGATCCAGGACGCGCTCGGCATCGACGGCTTCGGCTTCGACATGAATGTCGCCTGCTCGTCAGCGACCTTCGGCATCCAGACCGCCGCCGACTATATCCGCGCGGGCCATGCGAAGAGCGTGCTCGTCGTGAACCCCGAAATCTGTTCGGGACATCTGAACTGGCGCGACCGCGACAGCCATTTCATCTTCGGTGATGTCGCGACCGCGATCCTTGTCGAGCAGAAGGATATTGCTCCTGAGGGGCATTGGGACATCCTCGGCACCAAGCTCAAGACGCAGTTCAGCAATAATATCCGCAACAATTTCGGCTTCCTCAACCGCGGTCATGGCGGGATCGATCAGTCGGGACCGAAGAGCGACAAGCTTTTCGTCCAGGAAGGCCGCAAGGTGTTCAAGGAAGTCGTGCCAATGGTCGCGACCATGATCGTCGAGCAGATGGAAGTGCTGGGACTCGCGGGGAGCGACATGCGCCGCCTGTGGCTGCACCAGGCGAACACCAACATGAACCGGCTGATCGCGCAGCGCGTGCTCGGCCACGAGGCAAGCGAGGACGAGAGCCCGACGGTGCTCGACACCTATGGCAATACGTCGAGCGCGGGGTCGATCATCGCCTTCCACCTCAATCATGAGGATATGGTCGCGGGCGATACCGGGCTGATCTGCTCGTTCGGCGCCGGGTATAGCGCAGGAACGGTGTTCGTCCGCAAGACCTGAGGTCGCCAGTTCCCGGTCGTCATTGCGAGCGGCGAAGCCGCGCGGCAATCCAGAGCGGCGTAAACCGCGCTGGATTGCTTCGCTACGCTTGCAATGACGAGTAGTTGCCAGGGGCCCTACGGCACGAACGTCGTGAACAGGTAGATTGCGAACAGCATCAGGTGGATCACCCCTTGCAGCACGGTCGTTCGCCCGTTCGCGAGCGTCTGCACCGACACGATCAGCGACAGGAAGAGCAGCACCGTCGACTTGGCGTCGAGGCCGAGGCTGATCGGCATGTCGGCGACGATCGACAGGATCGCGACCGCGGGAATCGTGAGCCCGATCGTCGCCAGCGCCGAACCCAGCGCGAGGTTGAGACTGGTCTGGAGGCGATCGGCCTTCGCCGCGCGCACCGCCGCGAGCCCTTCGGGCGCAAGGATCAGCGCGGCGATGAGCACACCGAGCACCGCGGGCGGCGCGCCCCAGTCGGCGAGCAGCGCGCCCATGATCGGCGACAGGCTTTTCGCAAGCAACACGACCGCGAACAGGCCGGCAAGCAGCAGCGCGCCCGAGATTGCGGTGCGCTGTACGCTCGGCGGCGCGGCGTGCGCGTCGGGCTCGTCCTGCGCCTCGCCCTCGGGAAGGAAATAGTCGCGGTGGCGCACCGTCTGGACCAGCGCGAAGGTCGCATAGAGGATCAGCGAGACGACCGCGACGAAGCCGAGCTGGGTCGAGGAATAGAAGGGCCCCGGCACGCTGGAGGTAAAATTGGGGAGCACGAGCGTGACGACGGTGAGCACGGTCAGCGTCGCGAGCGCGGCGCCGATGCCGGTACGCTGAAAGCGCTGTTCGTGATGACGGATCGCACCGCTCAGGAGACAGAGGCCCATCAGCAGGTTGAGGATGACCATCACCGCCGCGAACACCGTATCGCGCGCGAGCGTCAGCGCCTTTTCGGGTTCGGCCTGCATCAGGGTGAGGATCAGCCCGACCTCGATCACCGTCACCGCGAGCGCGAGGATCAGCGTGCCGAAGGGCTCGCCGACGCGGTGTGCAATCACCTCGGCGTGGTGGACCGCGGCGACGACTGCGCCGCAAAGGATGAAGGCGACGAGCCAGGCATTCAGCGGCATCGCGAGACTCGCCATCGCGGCGACGAAACCGACGATCGGGAAGATGTCATTGGTACGGTCGGCGAGGCGGAGCTTGAAGGTCATGCCGCTTCTATTGCAGCCACCCACCCGCGTGACTACCCCTGCGCGGGATTTAATGCGCGCGAACGGGCAATCCCGCGGCGGCGAGCCGCGCGTGCGCCTCAGCGATCGTCGCCTCGCCGAAGTGGAAGATGCTGGCGGCGAGTACCGCGCTCGCCCTGCCCTCGATCACGCCGGCGACGAGATGGTCGAGGTTGCCGACGCCACCGCTGGCGATCACCGGCACGCTCACCGCATCGGCGACCGCACGGGTGAGCGCGAGATCGTAGCCGTCCTTCGTGCCGTCGCGGTCCATGGAGGTGACGAGCAGTTCGCCCGCGCCAAGTTCGGCGAGGCGGACGGCATGTTCCAGCGCGTCGATCCCGGTCGGCTTGCGGCCGCCGTGGGTGAAGATTTCCCAGCGCGGCGTTCCATCACTTTTTGGTTCGATCCGCCGCGCATCGATGCTGCCGACCGCGCACTGGCTGCCGAAGCGGTCGGCGATGTCGGCGACGAGTTCGGGCCTCGCGACCGCGGCACTGTTCACCGCGACCTTGTCGGCGCC
>CBJKNR010000391.1:0-3739 GCA_966417555.1 uncultured Sphingopyxis sp. | reverse complement strand
AGCGCCGCCGAAACGGGGGTTTCGATATCGGCGATCAGCCGCTGCCAGACGACCGCGCCGCGTCCCTGCGCCAGCGCTTCGAGCGCGGCGGCCCTGCCTTCGAGGCTCACCCTTATTCGGCGACCGGCGCGTTGCCGGTCAGTTCGGCGCGCAGCTGGTCGACGAGCTTTTTGTTGATCGTCACGCCGACGCGGCGTTTCGCTTCGGCGGCGAGCTGTTCGATCAGTTCGTTGCCGAAAGCGGGGGCAAGCGGCTGCGCGATCGCGGCGACGCGCTGCGGTTCGATCGCCTTCGGATCGGGGCGCTGGACCTCGTTGAGCGCGATCACCATCCAGCCGCGGTTGCCCGGGATTTCCAGCGTCTTGATGCTGTTCTTCGCCATCGAGAAGAGCAGGGCGAGTTCGGGCGGGACGGGCTTGCCGCCCGCGCCGAGTTCGGCGCGGCGGCCGCCGATCGTCTGGACATTGCCGATGTTCGGGCCGGCCGCGGCGACGGCTTCGCTGAGGCTCTTGCCGCCCTCGACCGCCTTGACGATCGCCCGTGCCTTGTCGCGGGCGACCTTCTGTCCCTCGGCAAAGCGCCATTCGCTGAGCAGGCCGGCGCGAATCTGCGCGAAGGGCGGCGGCGCAGCGGCGACGATCGACTTCACCGAATAAACGGCGAACTTCTCGTTCTCGACGAGCGTCGCAATATGCCCTTCGCCTTCGCCCGCAGCCTGGAAAGCCTGCGCGACAAGCGGGGCGAGCTCAGGCGCGGGGGTGAACGCGGGTTGCGCAGGTGAACGGCCGCTGGGCAGGATCGCAGGGGTTTCGAGCAGTTGCAGCTTGCGGTCGGCGGCGATTTCCTCGACCGATGCGCCGCTGTTCACGGCGTCCTGAAGCTTGTTGTAATAGTCGACGATGGCCTCGTTCGCTTTGTTCTTGGCGAGTTCGGTGCGGATTTCGGCGCTGGCTTCGGCGAGGCTGCGCGCGGGTTTGCCGGTCACATCCTCGACGCGCGCGACGGTCCAGCCGAGGCCGGTTTGCGTCGGGCCGATCAGGTCGCCGCGCTTTGCCGTAAAGGCGGTCTTCGCGGCGGCGGCGGTCGTCGTTGCGGCATAAGCCGATTGGGTGAGGTCGCCCGTCGTCGAGGCCGAAAGGCCCGCGGCCTGCGCAGCGGCGGTGAGCGAGGTGCCGCCGCGAACCTTGGCGGCGAGGGCATTGGCCGCGGCCTGATCGGGCAGGATCACCTGCGAAAAACGGCGCGTCTCGCTCGCGGCATATTGCGCGGCATTGTCCTTGTAGACCTTGGCGATTTCGGCGTCAGTGACGGCGGGAACCGGAACCGCGCTGCGGTCGAAAAGCGCATATTGGATCACACGGCGCTCGGGCACGGTGAACCGGGCCTTGTTCTGCGAGAGGAAGGTCTGCAGCGCTGCGTCGCCCGGATCGGCGGTGGGCGCGAAGGGGCTTGCGGGGATGAAGGTCGCCTGTCCGCGGCGTTGCTCCATCAGCAGCGCGGCATAGGGCTGCGCCATACCCGTTGCGATCCGCGGCATCGACGCGATCGGCGCGGCGAGCTGCTCGATGAGCAATTGCTGGCGCAGGTCGCGGCGAAGCTGCGCTTCGGTCAGGCCGTTCTGGCGCAGGAAATTCTCGAACACCTTTTGATCGAACTTGCCCGAGACGCCCGCAAAGGCGGGCAGGTCGGCAATGCGGCCGTCGATGAGGCGTTTGCTGACGCTGAAACCCATATCGGTGGCATATTGATCGAAGGCGAGGCCTTCGACGAGCTGGTCGAGCACCTCGTCGAGCGCGCCCGATTCGACGAAGGCGGCCATCGTGAGGCCCGGCTGCTGCTGACGCGCCTGATTATAGGCCTGGCGGGCGCGCTCGCGCAGCTCGCCGACGCCGATCTGCTCGCTGCCGACCTTGGCGACGTTGGCGCCGCCGAGCCCGCCGAAGCTCGAATTGCCGGTGACGTCGCCCAATGCAAAGGCGAGGCCGACAAGAACGACAAAGGCGAGGGCGAGGAATTTGCCGATCGTCGAGGAAAACATGGCGCGGATGGCGGTGATCATGAAGCGGGCATTCTTTCCGGCAGGGCGCAGGTCAAGCGCGTTTGCGCGCTGCTTTAGGCGCGAGGCGGTGTCGCATCAAGGCTGGAAAGGGGGTTTTCGTGCGCACCGACGCGGCTTGCGCATCCTGCCCATGCGCCGCTAGGGCGGCCGCATTGTTTCGAATGCAAGGAGAGGTGGCAGATGGCGCGGCGCAAATATGTGGTCGGCAACTGGAAGATGAACGGACTTTCGGACGCCATCGGCGAAGCGCAGGCGATCTTTGCCGCAGCCGACGACCATGCCGGTGTCGATGTCGCGATCTGTCCGCCGTTCACGCTGATCGGCGCGATGGTTGCCGCGGCGCCGGGCCGGGCGATCGGCGGACAGGATTGCCATAGCGCGCCCGCGGGCGCCTTTACCGGTTCGGTTGCGGCGCCGATGCTCGCCGACATCGGCGCAAGTGTCGTGATCGTCGGGCATAGCGAACGGCGCGAAGGCTTCGGCGAAAGCGATGCCGATGTTCGCGGCAAGGCCGAAGCCGGGCTCGCCGCCGGCCTCTCGGTGATCCTGTGCGTCGGCGAACCGCGCGAAGTACGCGAATCGGGCGGCGCGATCGACTATGTGCTGGCGCAGGTTGCGGGCTCGGTGCCCGACAGCTTCGATCCGCATCGCCTTGCCATCGCCTATGAGCCGATCTGGGCGATCGGGACGGGGCTGGTGCCGACGGTCGCCGACGTTGCGGCGATGCACGGCGCGATCCGCGGCGCGCTCGCAGCGCGTTTCGGCGGCGCGGCGGACGATATGCGCATCCTTTACGGCGGATCGGTCAACGGCGAGAATGCGGCAGAGCTGCTCGATGCGGGCGATGTCGACGGCGCGCTCGTCGGCGGCGCGAGCCTGACGGCGGCGAAGTTCGTGCCGATCGTGGAGGCGGCGGCCGAATTATAACCGTCGCCCCCGCCTTCGCGGGGGCGACGTTACCTTCCGGGTTGAAGCGAAGCCGCTTCGTCTCTATGTGCGCCGCGGGCGCGGTCCGTGTGAGGCCGCGCGAGTTCGGGAATTCACGATGTCCAGCCTTTTCACCTTCATCCTCGTCCTGCAGGCGCTCGTCGCCGCGGTGATGATCGGCGTCATCCTGATGCAGAAGTCCGAAGGTGGCGGTCTGGGCGTTGGCGGCAGCCCCGCGGGCCTGCTGTCGGCGCGCGGCGCGGCTGACTTCATGACCCGCGCGACGACGATCCTTGCAACCGCCTTCGTCGCGCTGTCGATCCTGCTCGCCGCAATGGCCTCGGTCGGCCGCAGCGGTTCGACG
The DNA here is from genome assembly GCA_966417555.1 of uncultured Sphingopyxis sp. Lineage (GTDB taxonomy): Bacteria > Pseudomonadota > Alphaproteobacteria > Sphingomonadales > Sphingomonadaceae > Sphingopyxis. Next base: position 389 of record CBJKNR010000391.1, on the reverse strand, counting down.
ATCGACACCTCGCTGTCGAAAGCGGCGCAGACGAGCGGTGCGGCTCCGGCTTCGTCACTGACCGGTCCGGCGCAGCCGGCAGCCCAAGGCGGTGAGGCAGGTGCGCCCGCGCCGGCGAGCGACGATCCGCTGGCGGCTGCAGCCGCTGCGGCGGCAAGCCAGGAAGCCGCTCCGGCTCCGGCGCAGGCGCCCCCCGCCAAGAAATAACCGGCGGCTTCGGCCTCCTTTAGCCCCTCCGGCGGAAATAATTTCCGCCGGATGCGATTCGACGGCTTGCGCCGTCCCCCTCCCGTTGAGTAAGTCTTTCCTCCCATGGCGCGGTTCATTTTTATCACCGGCGGCGTGGTCTCCTCGCTTGGCAAAGGTCTGATGGCGGCTAGCCTCGCAGC
>CBJKNR010000390.1:0-3753 GCA_966417555.1 uncultured Sphingopyxis sp. | reverse complement strand
GGCAACAACCAGTGGAAGCGCCGCCGCTCACCCGAATCCTCGTAAAGCGCCCGCGCCAGCAGGATCGTCGCGGCGAGGCATGGCGCGAGCGCCGCCTCCGAAAAGGGCGGCATGTCATGCGCCGGACTGGCAAGCGATAGTAGCCAGGGGAAAATGGCGAGGAGCCCCCAGGCAAAGGTCCGGATAATATCGCGAACCCGGTCCTGCGCCGCGCTTTCGGCGCGAAACGACGAAAGAAAGCGCATCGCCGTCAGCCCCAGTCCGCCGAGGATGGCCACGAGCGCGCCCGCTGCCGCAAGCCCGCTCGCGGCAAGCACCGCGACGCACGCCCACAGCAGCGCGGTCACATAAGGCAGGTAGCGCGCGGTGTTTGGCGATTTGACCAGCAGAGGTCCGGCGAGCCGGATCAGCGGCATCATGATTGCCGAACGGCCGAACCCCATGCCGCCATATTCGACCTGCTGCAGGCTCGACTGTTCGATCTGCGCCGCGGTGGGGCGATCGGCGACGATCGCGATCTCGCCCTGCTCGAACAGGGCGGGTTCGCAATAAAGACGCCGCGCACCCGATTGCACCGCGAGGCGCAGCAGCGTCAGCATCATGTCCCATTCGCCCGGCATCGCGGCGAGTTCGGCGGCCATCGGCTGCGAGATGCTCGCTAGCCCGCCCCAGCGCCGCGTTGCGTCGATCCGCTCGAAGCCCTGCGTCAACACCGTGTCGCCGGTGACGAGGATCGCGGGCGATCCGGGCTTGGCGATTGCCGCATAATGCATCCCCCCGGCGCGAAGACCGTCGGCGACAAGGATGATGCGGTCATCGGGCTCGACCAGCGGAACGAGGTCGCTTGCGGCGCGCACCGGGGTCACCTTGATCCCGCGGCGGCGTATCCGGTCGCAGGTTGCAAGCAATTCCGCCGGAACCGCGGCGACCGCGACGGCAATATGCGTCACACCCACGTCCGCAAGGCGCGCCGCCTGACGCTCGATCAGCGTCTCACCAGCCACGGTCACGAGCGCGCGCAGCGACCCGTCGGGCAGCGTTTCGCTGGCACCGACCAGCGCGATCAGGGCCACCGGCGCCCCCCAGGCAGGCTCTTGGTCATCGCGGCGCAGCTTTAGGGGCGGACGCGCGATTGGCAAGCCCGCAGCAGGCCCGATTTTTCCCGCGCTGTATCTGCTCTGTCATCCCGGCGAAGGCCGGGATCTCACCGGTGCAGATCGGCGCGAGGTCGAGATCCCGGCTTTCACCGGGATGACTGGACAATCAGGCGCCGTGACGTCAAAGTAACATACAGGAAAGGCGCCGCTTTTCTTTTGCCTGCGGGCAGGCCCGGACGCCTAAAAAATATCCCGGAAATCGACCGAATCGCTGGCCTTTTCTACCCCCATCGGCTAGGCCGGAACCATCTCCCGATAAGCAGAAAAAAGGCCGGGTCTTGACCGAAGAAAATACGCCTGTGCAGCCGTCCGACGACGGCGTTTCGCCGATCAATATCGTCGACGAAATGAAGACAAGCTACCTCGATTACGCGATGAGCGTGATCGTCAGCCGCGCGCTCCCCGATGTGCGCGACGGGCTGAAACCGGTGCACCGCCGCATCCTCTACGCGGCGCAGGAAGGCGGTTTCGTCCCGGGCCGTCCGTACAAGAAATCGGCGAAGATCGTCGGCGACGTCATGGGTAATTACCACCCCCACGGCGACAGCGCGATCTACGACGCACTCGCGCGCATGACACAGGACTGGTCGCTGCGCGTGCCGCTGATCGACGGTCAGGGCAATTTCGGCTCGATGGACCCCGACCCCCCGGCTTCGATGCGTTATACCGAGGCGCGCCTTGCGAAGACCGCGATGGTGCTGCTGAACGACCTCGACAAGGACACGGTCGACTTCCAGCCCAATTATGACGCGAGCCGCGACGAGCCGACGGTGCTCCCGGCGCGCTTCCCGAACCTGCTGGTCAACGGCGCGGGCGGCATCGCGGTCGGCATGGCGACCAACATCCCGCCGCACAACCTTGGCGAAGTCATCGACGCGACACTCGCGATGATCGACCGCCAGCTCGAAGGAGGGCCGGCGATCACGCTCGAGGAGTTGATGGCGATCGTTCCCGGTCCCGACTTCCCGACCGGCGCGATGATGCTGGGCCAGGGCGGTGCGCGCAACGCCTATGCCACGGGTCGCGGCTCGATCATGATGCGCTCGACACATATCATCGAGGAAGGCAGAAACGACCGGCAATCGATTGTTTTGACGTCGATTCCGTTTCAGGTCGGCAAGTCTGGCCTCGTCGAGAAGATCGCCGAGGCAGCACGCGACAAGCGTATCGAGGGCGTCGCCGACATCCGCGACGAATCGAACCGCGAAGGCGTGCGCGTCGTCATCGAGCTAAAGCGCGACGCGACCGCCGAGGTCGTGCTCAACCAGCTCTGGCGCCACACCCCGGCGCAGTCGAGTTTCCCCGCGAACATGCTCGCGATCCGCGGCGGCCGCCCCGAAATGCTCGGGCTGCAGGACATCCTCACGGCCTTCATCGCCTTCCGCGAGGAGGTGATCACGCGCCGCTGCAAGTTCGAGCTCGCGAAGGCACGCGACCGTGCGCACATCTTGCTCGGCCTCGTCGTCGCGGTCAGCAATCTCGACGAGGTCGTCCGCATCATCCGCGGATCTCCCTCGCCCGCCGCCGCGCGCGAAGCGCTGCTCGCACGCGAATGGCCGATCGGCGAGATCGCGCCCTACATCCGCCTCGTCGAGGCGATCGAGGGCGAGATGGAGGAAAGCGCGACCTATCGCCTGTCCGAAGTGCAGGTGAAGGCGATCCTCGACCTCCGCCTCCACCGCCTCACCGCGCTCGGCCGCGATGAAATCGGCAAGGAACTCGGTGAGTTGGCGGCCGAGATTGAGGAACTGCTTTCGATTCTCGCCGACCGCGTCAAACTCTATGGCGTGATGCGCGAGGAACTCGTTGCGGTGCGCGACGAGTTCGCGACGCCGCGCAAGACACTTGTCGCCCCCGCCGCCGACGGCATCGACGACGAGGATCTGATCGAGCGCGAGGAGATGGTCGTCACCGTCACCCTCGACGGCTATATCAAGCGCACCCCGCTCGACACCTTCCGCGCGCAGCGCCGCGGCGGCAAGGGCCGCGCCGGCATGGCGACGAAGGACGAGGATGTCGTCACCGAGCTATTCGTCACCTCGACACACACGCCCGTCCTCTTCTTCTCGACCGCGGGCAAGGTCTATCGCATGAAAGTGTGGCGCCTGCCCGAGGGCGGGCCCGCGACGCGCGGCCGCCCGATGATCAACCTGCTGCCGCTCGCGCAGGGCGAGACGATCTCGACCGTGCTCCCGCTGCCCGAGGACGAGGCCGAATGGGGCAAGCTGCACGTCATGTTCGCAACCGCGAAGGGCAGCGTGCGTCGTAACAGCATGGACGCCTTCACCAACGTGCCCTCGAACGGCAAGATCGCGATGAAGTTCGAGGGCGACGACGAGGACGACCGCCTGATCGGCGTCGCGCTGCTCGACGAAAGCGACGACGTGCTGCTCGCAACGCGCCAGGGCAAGGCGATCCGCTTCGCGGGCGACGATGTCCGCGAGTTCCAGAGCCGCAATTCGACCGGTGTCCGGGGAATGCGCCTCGCGACAAGCGACGAGGTCATCTCGCTCTCGATCCTCCACCGCGTCGGCACCAGCAGCGACGAACGCGAGGCCTATCTGCGCGCTGCACCATGGAAGGATAATGAGAACGA
>CBJKNR010000389.1:0-3756 GCA_966417555.1 uncultured Sphingopyxis sp. | reverse complement strand
CTGGTGCCCGATGTCAGCCGCCGAGAATATGTCCGACCAGCGTGCCTTTGGTCCCCGACCGGTCGAGCGTGAAATCGATCTGCGGCCAGCGCTGCTGCCACCGCCGCGCGACGAGGCGCTCGCCCGGCCGCGCGGCGTCATCGAGCAGGATCGTCGCCCCGCCCGCAAGGCGCGGGAAAAGCGCTTCGGCTGCCCCGCGTACCAGCGGATGCAATGCCCAGGGCGGGCCGTCGATCACGAGCAGGCCGATGTCGGCCGGAAGGTCCGAAAGCTGGTACCAGAGCCCCGGCCAGTCGCCCGGCGGCGGCCCGAGCGGCACGTGGCGCAGGTCGGCGGACACCCCTTGGCTGGCGAGCCAGTGCGCGGTGGCGGTGACGAATTCCTGATGCTGGTCATAGCTGACGAGCCGCCCGCCGCCGAACATCGACAGCGCCTTGGCGATGACAAGGCTGCTCGCGCCGCAGCCGAGTTCGACGACGACCGCCGGGCGAAGCCGTTCGATCGCATCGACGATATGGATCAGGAAGCGCGTGTCCGCCTTCCAGCTGCCCAGATGGGGCAAGGCGTCGTCGGCGAGGTCGAGACGGCGCAGCAGCGCCGCCTTTTCGGACTTGCGCCCACCCCACAGCGACCGCAGCAGCCACGGCCACTGGATTGCGCCAAAGGCGATGACCTCCAGACGTTCGCGCGCCGGGCGCGGCAGGGCGTCATATATGTCGGGACGCGCGAGGAAGTGCGTCGTTTCGCGGCTTGTCATCCACAGCCAACTAGGGACGATGGATGGCAGTTCAGTGACGGCAGGCCCGATTGCGCCCGGCCGCCGCGTCCATGGGACGACCGGCGCTTTCGTCAGTCGCTGAACGGATCGCGGATCAGGATCGTGTCCTCGCGCTCGGGGCTCGTCGACACAAGCGCTATCGGCGTTTCAATGAGTTCCTGCACGCGCTGGATATATTTGATCGCCTGCGCGGGCAGGTCGGCATAGCTGCGCGCGCCCGCGGTCGATTCGTGCCAGCCGTCCATTTCCTCGTAGATCGGCTCAACCTCGGCCTGGTCGGCGGCGTGCGCCGGGAAATAGTCGAGGATCTTGCCGCGCAGCCGGTATCCGGTGCAGATGCGGATCGTATCGAAACCGTCGAGCACGTCGAGCTTGGTGAGCGCGATGCCGGTGACGCCCGAGACGGCGCAGCTCTGGCGCACGAGCACCGCATCGAACCAGCCGCAGCGGCGCTTGCGCCCGGTGACGGTGCCGAATTCATGCCCGCGCTCGCCGAGCCGCTGGCCGATTTCATCCTCGAGCTCGGTGGGGAAAGGGCCGCTGCCGACGCGCGTCGTATAGGCTTTCGCAATGCCGAGCACGAAGCCGACCGCCGAGGGACCGAGGCCCGAACCCGACGCCGCGGTGCCGCTCACCGTGTTCGAGCTGGTGACGAAGGGATAGGTGCCGTGATCGATGTCGAGCAACACGCCCTGCGCGCCTTCGAACAGGATGCGCGCGCCGGCCTTGCGGACCTTCTTGAGCCGCTTCCAGACGGGCTGGGCATATTCGAGGACATAATCGGCGATTTCGCGAAGATCGGCGATCAGGCGGTCGCGGTCGATCGGCGGCTCGCCGAAGCCGGCGCGCAGCGCGTCGTGGTGCGCGGTCAGGCGGTCGAGCTGGGGTTCGAGCTTGTCGAGGTGTGCAAGGTCGCAGACGCGGATTGCGCGGCGGCCGACCTTGTCCTCATAGGCAGGGCCGATGCCGCGGCCGGTCGTACCGATCTTGCCCGCACCCGCCGCGGTTTCGCGCAGCGCGTCGAGGTCGCGGTGGAAGGGAAGGATCAGCGCGCAATTGTCGGCGATCGCGAAATTCTCGGGGTTGATGGCAACGCCTTGGCCGCGAAGCTTGGTGATCTCGTCGCGCAGCGCCCACGGGTCGAGCACCACCCCGTTGCCGATGATCGACAGCGTACCGGTGACGATGCCCGAAGGGAGCAGCGACAGTTTGTAGACCTGCTCGCCAACGACGAGTGTATGCCCCGCATTGTGACCGCCCTGGAAGCGGACCACGGCATCGGCGCGGCTGGCGAGCCAGTCGACGATCTTGCCCTTGCCCTCGTCGCCCCATTGCGACCCGATGACGGTAACATTTGCCATGATGCTGTCCTGCTGAGCGGGGCCCTTCCGGCCCGGCGCGGCCTTAGCGGATTTGGCCGGAGAGGCAAGGGCAGTGGCATAGTTGCGTCCTTCTTTTTGGCGGGGTAGCGAGGCGAAAGGAAGGATGCCCGCGATGATCGAGCCCGATGCCCCCTATCACGCCCATATCTATTTCGACGACGCCGAGCGCGGTGCTGCCGCCGAATTGCGCGACAGGTTTCGCAGCAATGACGCGATCCTGTTCGTCGGTGACATGACCGATGGCCCGGCCGGGCCGCACCCGATCGCTCAATATGAGGTGCATTTTCTGGGTGCCGCGGTTCCGGCGGTCATCGCGACGATCGAGGCAAGGGGGCTGCGTGCGCTGGTCCATCCCCTGACCGACGACGACCTTGCCGACCATACAGCGCTGGCGCACTGGATTGGCGAACCGGTCGAACTCGACGTGACCGTGCTCGACCCGCCGGGTGTCAATCAGGGCATACCCCGCTTCGGCGTGTCGGACTTTTAGGCTTCGACCGGTCCGTCGGGACCGAGGATGAAACCACAACCCAGCGCGCGTGCATCGTCATCTTCGGACAGCGCCGCAACCGTCTGCCAGTCGTCGGCACGCAGGCTTGCGGCGAGCGCGGGGTCGTGGCCGATGGGCAGGAAGATGCGGCGCTCGGCCATATCTTCGGCGCCTAGCCCTGCGTCGATCAGCGGATCGGGATAGAGCGAGAAACCGACGGCCGCTTCTTCCTGTTCGCCGACCGGGATCGAATAGCCGCCGCCGCGGCCGACTGCATCGCCTTGGCCGGGAACGAAAATCTGGAAACCGAACCAGCTCTGATAGGCGAAGCCGTGGCGCTCGGTCGGATCGAGCGTCAGCGTGACCCGGCCCCGGATCGGCGCCGCGATGGCTTCGAGCGCGTCGATCCGCGCGGTGAGGGCGCCGGTCGTGTCGAACGCCCGCAGATCGGCGATCGCCTGATCGAACGGGCCGGTCGCGCGGAGCAGCGGCAGCCAGTCTTCGGCGCCGATCCGCGCCAGCGCGCCGGCATCCTTGGCGTCGAGTTCGTCGCGGAGCTGCTGGATGTCGGCACCGACCGGAAGCGGGCCGTTTGCGAGCAGGTCGACGACGTCGGGCAGGGTGAAATCGATCGTGACGGGGCCGATCCCGGCTGCTTCGAGCGCGTCGATGGCGACCGTCACGATCTCGCGCGCCGCGGCGACGCTGTCGCTGCCGATCAGCTCGGCGCCGACCTGCAGCATCTCGCGCGCCGGGCGGAGCTGGCTCGCGCGCAGCTTGACGACCTGCCCGGCGTAGCAGAGCCGCAGCGGGCGGGGTGCGCCCGCGAGCAGCGAGGTCGCGATCCGGCCCACCTGCCGCGTAATGTCGGGACGCAGCGCGAGCGTGCGCTGCGAAACCGGATCGGTGAAGCGGAGCAGGTCGCGCGTCGAACGCTCGTCGTCGCCGCCGAGCGTCTCGCGAAATTCGGCGAGCGGGGGCGAGACGCGGCCATAGCCGTGCGCGCGCATCGCATCGACGAGTGCGCGGGTCACGCGCGACGCGGCCTCCGCCTGTCGGGGGAGGCGGTCGCGCCGCACCCGAGCGTCGAAGCGCGCGCGGCCAAG
>CBJKNR010000388.1:0-3765 GCA_966417555.1 uncultured Sphingopyxis sp. | reverse complement strand
TCCGACGGAGCCGCGCGTCTGCGCCGTCATAGACTGGGAATTGTCGACCCTGGGCGATCCGCTGGGCGACCTCACCTATCATATGATGGAGTGGTTCAGGCCGGAGGGCGTGGACGTTCGCGGGACGTTGCGGGGTGCCGATCTTGCCGGGCTGGGGATACCCACGGCTGAAGACTACGCCCGGCGCTATTGCGAGCGAACCGGCCTTCGCTGCGATCCGACGCACCCCTTCTACCGCGCCTTCAACCTGTTCCGCGTCGCTGCCATCCTGCAAGGCATTGCGGGGCGGGCACGGGACGGCGTGCAGACCGCAACAAATGCCGGCGACATCGTCACACGGATCGAGCCACTCGCCAAGGCCGCCTGGCTGGCGGCGCAGGAGGCGGGCGCACGCTGACCTTCTCACTGCATGAAACGAGATTTCGGGGCGAAATACATAACAGCCCTAATCAGAGGGAGAGAGATGATGACAAGATTCAAATTTGGCCGATTGGCGCTCCTTTCGGGATGCGCGATTGCCGGGATCATCGTGCCGGCCCATGCGCAAACCGCAGCGACGGCGACTACCGAGCCGCAGCCGGTGGAGGATGCCGGCGCGTCGTCCACGCGAGACATCATCGTCACCGGAACGCGCGTCGTACGCGACGGCTATAACCAGCCGACGCCGGTGACCGTCGCGCCGACCACGGAGCTGGAGAAGGCGACACCCACCAACCTCGCCGATGCGATCAACAAGCTGCCGCAATTCGCCAACTCGGTCAGCCCGCAGTCCAACAGCCAGTTGCAGGGCAATAGCGGCGAGCATGGCAATCTGCTCAACCTGCGCGGCGTCGGCCCGACGCGGGCGTTGATCCTGCTCGACGGCATCCGTGTGCCGCCCACGACATTCCGTGGCGCGGTGGACGTCAACACGATCCCGCAGCTGCTGATCCAGCGGGTGGATGTCGTGACCGGCGGCGCATCGGCAGTCTATGGTTCCGACGCAGTCAGCGGCGCGGTCAACTTCGTTCTCGACAAGAAGTTCGAGGGCATAAAGGGCGTCGCGCAGCGCGGGGTATCGAGCCGGGGCGACCTCGGCAACTATCGCGTCGGCATTGCCGCCGGCCTCAATTTCGCGGGCGATCGGGGGCATGTCCTCGCCTCGATCGAGCGCTTCGACAGCGATGGCATCAAGCGCAGCGCACGCATCTACGGCAACGACGCCTATGCGGCAGTGGGGTCGGTTCCCGGCTCCGCGTCCGCTGCAGGGCGCGCGGCCAACCCGTTCATCTTCCTGCCCAACCTGCGTTTCACAACCAACGACTACAATAACGGCATCATCCTCACGAGCACAGTGCCGTCGCTCGCCAACAAAATCTTCCTGCCCGGCGGCGCGGTGCGCCCCATCCAGCTCGGCACGCCCACCGGCACGCCCGGCACCAATGTGGGCGGCGATGGCCTCTATATCCCCGGCTTCAACCAGTTGATCGCGCCGCTGACGACGACCCAGGGCTTTGGCCGACTGTCATACGACCTCAGCGACGGGCTGACGGCGCACGTCCAGGGCAGCTACTCGCGCAGCGTCACCCGCTACGATACGCAGGCCCAGTCGGTGCTCGGCTTCCGGTTCTTCAGTGGCAACGCCTTCCTGAACCCCGCGGTCCAGGCGCAGATGGGCCCGAACGACAGTTTCACCGTCTTTCGCTTCATCGGCGAACAGGGTCCGATCCCGACGCGCGAGGCGACCAATGCCTATCTGATCAACGGCGGGCTTGAGTGGAACCTGGGGGGCTGGAACATCACCGCCGACTATACCCATGGCAGGTCCGTCACCAAATTCGCCCAGACGCAGGTCGAGATTCCCAAGCTTGCGGCAGCCCTGGACGCGGTTCGCGACCCCAATGGTTCGATCGTCTGCCGCGTCACGCTGACCAACCCCGGCCTTTATCCTGGATGCGTCCCGCTCAATGTCTTCGGCGCGGGAACGCCCACCACAGCCGATCTGCAAACCGTCCTCGGCGTATCCCGCTACCGCGCCATGAACACGACCGACGATTTCGTCCTGTCGGCGCGAGGAGACCTTTTCGAGCTTCCGGCAGGGCCCGTCACGGTCGCCATAGGCGGGCAATATCGCAAGCAGAAGCTGGACCTGACGTCCAATTCCGATCCCGCGGTGCCCGTCGACTTCACCGGGTTGCGGGGCATCCCGGCCAATCGCATGACCCGTTTCAACAACACCAATGTCGGCTCCGCCTTCGGCAAGGTGAACGTGAAGGAGGTGTTTGCCGAAGCGCAGGTTCCGATATTCAAGAACCAGGCCTTCGCCGAGGAACTGAGCCTCAACGGCGCCTTCCGCCTCACCGACTACAGCACCAGCGGAAGCGTCAAGACCTGGAAGGTGGGCGCCGTCTACAAGCCGATCCAGGACATCATGTTCCGAGTCACGCGGTCCCGCGATATTCGGGCGCCTTCGCTGTTCGAACTGTTCGCCGGCGTCCAGACCGCGCCTGTGAACTTCAACGATCCCCACACGGGCACGCCAGGTTCGATCCGTCAGTTCAGTGGCGGCAACCCCGACCTTGATCCCGAAACCGGCGACACCTTTGCCGCGGGCGTGGTCCTCAGTCCGAGTTTCCTGCCCGGCTTTGACGTTTCGGTCGATTATTACGACCTCAAGATCAAGGGCGCCATCGCCACGCAGGGGCTGAACGATGTCGTCAACGAGTGCGAAACGTCGAACGGCACGTCGCCGACATGCGCCCTCATCGAAAGGCCGCTGCCGTTCAGCGATCGCTCGCCCGCCAACTATCCGATTTCGGTGAGCCTCATCACGCAGAATATCAGCTTCCTGCGTACCAGCGGCCTCGACATCACCATGTCATACCGCACCAGGATCGGCGATGGCGAACTCGCGCTGCGCGCCTCCGGCAATTATCTGGACCGCTACAAGACGCAGACAAACTCGATCGCGCCGGTGATCGATTATGCCGGGCATGGCGTCAACAGCCAGACGGCCTATGCCTATCCCAAGTTCAGGGGCACGCTCAGCGCCAATTATTCCCATGGCGGGCTCACCCTGTTCGTGCAGGAATCGATGATCGGCAAGGTGACCATCGGCAACCTGAAAAACGATCCGACGTCCTTTTATGCTGTCCCGGCGATCAAGCCGGTCTTCTATACCGACGCCACGGCATCCTATAAATTCGATGTCCGCGGCGAGCCGGAGCTGTTCGTGACCGCTACGAACCTGCTGGATCGCAAGCCGCCTTTGGTCGCTGCGGCAGCCGCGCCGGGACTTCTCTACCCCACGCTGTTCACGCTCTACAATGTCGCAGGGCGCACGCTTACGGCGGGAGTCCGTTTCAAGTTCTGATGGATTGCCGCATGGACTGCCCGCAAGGGACGTTCGACAGTCCAGGGGGGCTCGCCCAAGGCGGGCCTCCCTTCCATCCAGGCGCCCTTCAAGAGGTAATCGCATGACCAGCCAACCCATCGGACTTACCGTCCCGCCGACGACCTCCGCGGCCGGGTTGCGCCGCATGATGCTGGTCATGCTGGGCCTGGTGTCGATGTTCAACTATATCGATCGCACCGTCCTGTCGGTACTTCAGGAGCCGATCAAGCGTGAACTGGGGTTGAGCGACGGGCAGCTCGGACTGCTCACCGGCCTCGCCTTCGCACTGTTCTATGCGACGCTGTCGCTTCCGATCGCGCGGCTGGCGGACCGCTTCAATCGCCGCAACATCATCGCCGCGTCGCTCGCCACCTGGAGCGGCATGACGGCTC
>CBJKNR010000387.1:0-3766 GCA_966417555.1 uncultured Sphingopyxis sp. | reverse complement strand
CGGCTCGGCATCGGCGGCCAGTGGGACTGGCGTATCGGCGGCCGCGACAGCAACGCCTATCTCAACGTCGCGCCCTATATCGGGCAGGCGCTGCGCGAGAACTCAGAGCTTCGGGTGCTCGTCGCGCAGGGCTATTATGACTTTGCGACGCCCTTTTTCGCCGCCGAATATGCGCTGTCGCGCACCGGCATCCCGCAGGACCGCATCCAGTACGCTTATTATGGCGCGGGCCACATGATGTATATCCGCGACGAAGACCGGCATAAATTGTCGGCCGACGTGCGCGCCTTCATCCGCGCGCGGTAGAAGATCGGGGCGAAAAACGGCCGGTAGCGGACGATAGAGATGTGTGCCCCGGCGAAAGCCGGGGTCCAGAATTCCAATGCGACGCTAGCTCATTGGCGCGATGGGCCCCGGCTTTCGCCGGGGTTCACGGGGGGCAGCTCCCTATCCCAAAACCCTCACCCCCCGAATTTCGCGTCGTCGGGGATGACCGCCCAATTCTTCCCGGCCGCGGCGATAAACCTCGCGCGGTCGATGTCCCACTTCGCCTTCACCTCCTGGTTGAAATTCAGGTACAGCTTGCCGTCGACGATCGCATAGGCGAGCGGATCGCCGGGCGCGAGATAGCCGCGCGACATCGCCCACGCGCAATGCCCGCCATATTGCGGCACGAACGCCCCGGGATTCGCCGCAAAGCGCGCGGCGTTGGCGGCATGGGCGAAATGATAGACTGCACCGTCATGCTCGACGGCGAAGGCGGCGTCGCCCTTTACAGGCACGCCGTCGCCGTCGAAATAGCTCACCGCATCATAGCCGCTGACGGCAATATTGCCGCCGTCGACACCAACATAGACGGGCTTGGCATAGGCGTGCGGTGTAAAGGCCGCGAGCGACAGCGGCGCAAGCGCCGCGGCGAGCAGCGTGAACAGGGCTTGGTTTTTCATCGGCAATCTCCATCTGGAAGGTGGCCCCGTGCCGACCCCCTTGCCCCGGTTCGCGCCAAAAACGTGGGCGGTTACGACGCGGGTTCGGCTTAGGTTCATCTGCGCCGTCCAATCTGCGCCGCAGGGACCGGGGTCTGGGAATGTGATTGTGATGACGAAAAAAGCCGGCCTCCTCCCCCTCGTCGCGATGCTCGCCTTCGCCGCTCCCGCATTTGCGCAGGATGACGACAACCTCGCGCAGTCGGGCTCACCGCCGCAGCGCACCTCGGTCCTCTACACCTATGGCGACGAACCCTGCCCCGAGCCGCAAGGCGACGAAATCGTCGTCTGCGCGCAGCAGCCCGAGACCGAACGCTACCGCGTACCCAGGGGGCTTCGCGGGGAACTGAAGGAAGACGTCCCCGCGGTCGGCGGCAGTTGGGCCTCGGCGGTCGAGGGCGATGAGAATGTCGCGCTCTCGACGCGTCCGAACAGCTGTTCGCCCGTCGGCTCCTATGGCTTCACCGGTTGCGCCGCCGCCGCGCTGCGCAACTGGTTCGAGGCGCGCCGCGCGCCCTGACGAAAACTCGCGGCTCGTCGCATATACCCCGGGCGGGGTATGCCGCTTCCGTAAATCGCTGATAGTGCGCCGCTTCGACGGGGCCGATTGTGTGGGGGGCAATCGAAAACCGGGCGCGACCGCCTGCATGGCGTCGGCGTCCGGCGGGGGGATATCGGCGGTTGCGACCCGCCGTCGATATCCTTTCCCGTGCGCGCGGTCCGTATGTCTTCAGCGCAGCAGCCGGTTCACCAGCGCCGTCAGTTCGGCTTCGCGCCCAACCTCGCTCTTGCGCAGGATCGACTTGATCTGCGTCCCCAGCGTCTGCGCGGTCGTGCCGCGGTCGGCGGCGATATCCTCGCGCGCCTCGCCGTTCGCCAGCCGCAGCGCGATCTCGGCCTCCGCCCCCGTCAGACCCAGCGCGGCGCGCAGCGGCACCGATCGCATCGCGGGAATGTCCGCCGCGCGCCGCGCAACGACGAGCACTCGTGGTTCGAAACCGAAATCCCAGTCGCGGCGCGGCAGGCGGAACAATTCGCAGAGCACGCCGCGCCCGCCCCCGCTCTCGCCATCCTGCGGCGATCCGATCCAATATTGCTGCATCGCCTCTCCGCCGAGCGCGCGGCCAAGTACGGCCTGCAACCCCGCATCGGCATCGCGCCGGCTCGCGCCCAACCGCCCCCGGCGCAGGCACAGCGCCCCGCCCGCACCGTCGCCGACGATCGCCTCGGCCGCCGCCGACAGCGCCGCGACCGCGCCGTGGCGATCGATCAGAAAGGCCGCGACGCTAATCGCATCGAAGGCGCCGACCGTCATCCGGGCGCCGCGCTGCGCCATCGCCTGCTGCATCCGTACCGCCGCCAGCGCGTGCCTGGCCCCCGCCGCGAACAGCTTGCGGTCACGCTTTTCTGTCCGCCCGTCGGCTTCGGAGCGCAGCGCCGCCAGCCCGACGAGCAGCCCGTCGCCCTCGACGAGCACCGTCTGGCAGCCGTGGACGCCGTCCCAGCGGCGGACATGCTCGGCATAGTCTTCGCTGCCGCTGTGCTGGCGCGCGACATCGTAATGCTGCTCGCTCAATATCTCGAGCGGCCGGCCCGATACGGCGACGCGCCAGTTGACCTCGGGCCGCCACCCCTCGATCTCGAGGAATTCGCGCTGATAGGCGGGATCGATGTCGGGCATGAAGTTGAACAGCGTCGCATCGTCGCCGAGCCCCAAGAGCTGCGCGCGCGACGATCGCGTCCGGCGCGCCAGCACACGCAGCGCCGCGTTCCAGCCGTCCTCCTCGAACGGCGCTGCCAGAAAGGCATTTTCGACCTCGCTCGCTTCGCGGGCGAACAGACTGTCCATCGCAAGGCCCCCCAGCCTTCCCAAGCGCGGCACGGCAGCACGAAATGCCGCGCGGCACAAGCAACTTCAACGACAGGCATCGCACGCGCCAACCGAAACGCTGCGTTTCGCCGGCGCTTGTTGACGCCGTGCCGCCCGTTCGCCTAGCCTCCCGCTTCCCCAACAGGAGATCACCCATGCGCCGCATTGCTCCCCTTGCCGCTATCGCCCTTCTCGCCGTCGTCACGACCCCGATCGTCGTCGCCCAGGGCGGCTCCGCCCCCGGCGCGCCCGACAAGTCGCGCGTCACCGGCGGCACCTACGCCGCCGACCCCGGCCACACGATGGTCGTCTGGGAAGTCGATCACCTCGGCTTCAGCAAATATACCGGCATCTTCGGCGACGTGACCGGCACGCTCGTCCTCGACCCGAAGAACCCCGCCGCGGCCAAGGTCGATGTGACGATCCCGGTGTCGAAGGTGACCACCGCCAGCGCGGGCCTCACCAGCCACCTCCTCCGCCCCGGCAAGGACGGCGGCAAGCCCGACTTCTTCGGCGCCAATCCCGCCGATGCCAAATTCGTCTCGACCTCGGTCGTCGTCGATGCCGAGGGCGACGAGGCGAAGGTCGTCGGCAACCTCACGCTCAACGGCGTGACGAGGCCCGTCACGCTCGACGTCGATTTCCACGGCGCGGGCGTCGGCATGACCAAGAAGGAAACCGTCGGCTTCCAGGCCGAGACGAAGATCAAGCGCAGCGACTTCGGCGTCTCGATGGGCATTCCCTACGTCAGCGACGAAGTCGAACTCGAAATCCACGCCGCGTTCGAAAAGCAGTAAGAGCCCAAAAACTTCGTCATTCCCGCGGACGCGGGAACCCAGAGCGGGATCAGCCTACGCAGGCTCTGGGTCCCCGCTTTCGCGGGGATGACGAGAGAAAGGGAGTATTCGTT
>CBJKNR010000386.1:0-3768 GCA_966417555.1 uncultured Sphingopyxis sp. | reverse complement strand
GAGCAGCGGAATCATAATCCGCGTGTCGGGGGTTCGAGTCCCTCCTCCGCTACCATCTAAGTTGTTGAAATCACTATGGAATTTCAAGCTCGGTCGACTGCTGCATTAATGGATTTGGGTTGCTAATTCATTGAAATCTTGAGGGCGGCCTTGGGCGGAAATTCGTGACTCGCTGCTCGGTCTTTCGCTCTTGGGAGTCGTGTTGGCTGCATCCCGAATAACCGCCTCGCGTCTGATATCGGCTGTACCGGCCTTGATTGGTGCCTACTCCAAAGCAGTCATTCGATCGATGCACGGATAGCATCCGCATCGCACCTCATATCGGACATTCGTCACGACAATCGGCGCCTGGAAGCGGACATGCAGCGCGAGGCGTTAGCTGACCCGCTTCAGTCGCGGCAGGTCGAGCACGATCCAGGTGCCGTCGCGCTTTTCGACCAGTCGCTGTTCTTTCAGATAGGTGACTTCGCGCTGGACGCTTTGGCGCGTGACGTCGAAGATGCTCGCGATGTCCGATTGGGTGAACGGGAAGCCGACCTCGATCGGGCCCGAACGATCGTTGCCCGAGCATTTTTCGGCGAAATCGGAAAACATGTTCGCGATCTGCGTTCGCAGCCGCGTTGTTGCGCGGATTTCACGCGCGATGAACTGGCGGCTGATCACGGCGGCGAATTTGCGGCACAAGGCTTCGGGGATCGCGCTGTGGCTGTGGTAGAGATCCCAGAAATCATTTTCGTGCAGCACGCGGATGCGGCTTCGCACCATCGCGATCGACGTATGGTTATAGGGCCGCCGCGACACGATCGCGGTTTCGGCGAAACAATTGCCCGCGACAAAGACGGTGATGAAGGCTTCGCTGCCGTCCTCGTGCAGCCCGCTCAGCCGGACATAGCCTTCGGCGACCTGGAACATGCGCGTCGCATCGCGCCCGGATTCGGCAATGATTTCGCCCGGTGCGACCTTGATCTCCGTCATCCGCGACAAAACCGCGTCGCGCGCTGGAGCCGGCAGATCGCCGATCCAGTTCTCGTGCGTGATGATTCTCTGCATCGCCCTGCGTCATGCTCTTTCCGGCGTCCGACTAGCGCGGCTTCCCTGGACCGGATGTAACATAGGTGTCACGCCGCGACCAGCGAAGCGATGCACAAGGCCATCGAATCACGGATCGGCCAAAGCCGACCTGCAGAGGGAGAGGACCGATGGCATCGACGAAAATCAACATCCTGCACGCTTCGAGTGCATTGCTCGTAACGCTCGCCGCGCCTGCGATGGCACAGGAAGCGCCGGCTGCCCCGGCCGAGGATGCGCAGGCCGCACAGGGATCGGGCATCGAGGAAATCATCGTGACGGCGCGGCGCCGCGAAGAATCGCTGCAGAGCGCGCCGATCACGGTCACAGCCTTTTCGGGCGATCAGCTCGAGCAGAAGGGGATCACCGATTTCGCGCGCCTCGCGCAGGCGACGCCGGGTATCAATTTTGACGCCTTCCCCAAGGCGGCACCGCGCCCTTTTTTCCGTGGCGTCGGCAGCAGTAACCAGGGCGCGGGCGGCGATCCGTCGTCGGTTGCATTCCTCGACGGCGTCTACCTTGGCCGCGCGGCGATGCTCGGCATCGATTTCTACGACATGGAACGCGTCGAGGTTCTCAAAGGGCCGCAGGGCACGCTCTGGGGCAAGAATGTCGTCGCGGGATCGGTCAACTTCGTTACCGCGAAGCCGGTCGATCATGCCGAAGCGAACGCGCAGCTGACCTTTGGCGAATATGGTCAGATGAACGGCAATCTGATGCTCAACGCACCGATCACCGACGGCCTCGCGGCGCGCCTGACGCTCGGCGCGGTGACGAACGACGGGTTTCGCAAGACCTTCGACGGGCGCGCGCTCGACGACGAGAACAAGCTTTCGGCACGCTTGCACCTCCGCGCCGACCTTGGTCCCGATACCTGGCTGCTGCTGACGGGCGACATCGCGAAGCAGGATCTGTCGGACAGCTCGCGCTATAATGTGTTGCTCAACCCCTTCACCCCGGGCGAAGGCTATGCCGATTTCGACAAGCCGCGCCGCGCCAATCCCGACCGCCCGGGCTTTACCGATTCGAAGACCGGCGGCCTGCGCGCCGAATTGTCGACCGATGTGCTCGGTTTCGCGAACTGGACGACGGTCGCGGCGTGGCGCACGCTCGACTATGATTTTTCGAACGATCTCGACGGCACCGATGCGGCGACAAACGCCGCGACGGGGCTGCCGGTGAGCGGATTGCAGGTCCTCGCACGCGAAAAGGCCGATTCCTATTCGCTCGAAAGCCGTCTTTCGTCGCTGAACGACGGGCCGTTCAGCTGGGTCGCGGGGGTGTTCTACAACCGCGACGAAGTGTTCCGCGAGCGCGAGACGCAGCAGTCGGCGACTCCGACGACGATCAATCGCTTCTTCGGCCATTCGATCAACAACAGCTATGCGGTGTTCGGCGAGGCGCAGTACAGGTTCGATTTCGGTCTGCGCTTCTTTGCGGGCGGCCGCTACACGCAGGAAAAGAAGACCTATGACGCACGCCGCCTGCAGGGTGCGCTCGCGGCGCCGACGGTCGGCTATGACACTGGCGACACGCCGGGCGTGTTCGACAAGGGCGTGTTCACCTACCGCGTGGGGGCCGATTTCCGGTTCAGCGACAATATCTTCGCCTTCGGCACCGTGTCGACGGGGTTCAAGTCGGGCGCGTTCCAGGAACAGCCGGGTTCGGCCGCGCTTGCGCGCCTCCCGACCGATCCCGAACGGCTGACCAACTATGAAATCGGGCTCAAGACCGACTGGCTCGGCCGCAAGCTGCGCGCCAATATTTCGGCCTTCTGGATGGACTATCGCGATTTCCAGACGATCAAGGTCGTCCCCGATGCGACGCAGGGCCCGGTCGGCACGCGCGTGACCGTCGATTCGGCCGACGCAACGATCAAGGGGGTCGAAAGCGAGTTTATCCTGGCGCCTGTCGACTGGTTCGACGCGACGGTTCGCTACACCTACCTTCACCCCTATTTCACGCGCTTCATCCAGACTGCGGGGTTCGACATCAACGGCGATCCGGTCTTCGTCGACGGCGCGGGCAACCGCATGAGCCGCACGCCGAAGCATGCGGTGACCGCGACCGCGGGCCTGCAAAGCGCGCGCGACGCGGCGTGGGGCTGGCTGCGTGCCGAGGTGACGATGGATTATCAGAGCGACGCGTTCGAGAATAATATCAACGACTATAAGGAATATCGCAAGGCGCGCACGCTGTGGGACGCCAGCCTGACCTATCATCTCGACGATCGCTATTCGGTGCAGGTCTGGGGACATAACCTGACCGACAGGAATTATCGCATCTGGCAGACCAACGGCGGTGTCTATCAATATGTCCAATATGGCGCGCCGCGGCAGTTCGGCGTGACGCTCCGCGCAAAGTTCCTGTGATGCTGGGCGGGGGCACGCCGCGCTGCAAGGTTCTGGTGCCGTCGGGCGTGCTCGGGGCGGGCTGCAACGACGAGGCCTTCCAGCGCGGCGTTGCGCTCGCCCCCGATTGTCTTGCCGTCGACGGCGGGTCGACCGATTCCGGGCCGCACTACCTGGGCACCGGAACATCGAAGATGACGCGGCAGGCGACGAAGCAGGACCTCCGGCAGATGATGCTTGCACGCGATACGCTGGGCGTACCGCTGCTCGTCGGATCGTGCGGCACCTGCGGTACAGACTCGGGCGTTGACTGGATGGCCGACATTGCGCGCGAGATCGCGCGCGAGGA
>CBJKNR010000385.1:0-3788 GCA_966417555.1 uncultured Sphingopyxis sp. | reverse complement strand
CGCTGATCATCGGGCTGTGGATCGGCCCGCGTTTCATCCTGATGCTGCGCATGCGGCAGGGGAAGGGGCAGCCGATCCGCGACGACGGGCCGCAGAGCCATCTCGCGAAAAAGGGCACGCCGACGATGGGCGGGCTGATGATCCTCATCTCGCTGATGATCTCCGCGCTGCTCTGGATGGACCTCTCCAACCGCTTTGTCTGGGCGTGCATCTTCGTGACCGGCGGCTTTGCGGCGGTCGGCTTCCTCGACGATCTCGACAAGGTGACCAAGGCCAGCCATCGCGGCATCCCCGGCCGCGTGCGGCTGCTGATCGAATTCCTGATCGCGGGCGTCGCGGTGCTGCTCATCGTCTCGCGCACCGGCACCGACCTCTATCTGCCCTTCTTCAGCGGCATCGTGATCCCCTTGGGGCCGCTCTATTATGTCTTCGCGATGGTCCTCATCGTCGGCTTCGGCAATGCGGTGAACCTGACCGACGGGCTCGACGGGCTCGCGACCTTCCCGGTGATCATCGCCAGCCTGACCTTCCTCGTCATCGTCTATCTCTCGGGTAACGTGAAGTTCGCGGGCTATCTCGGCATCCCGCACGTGCCCGGCGCGGGCGAGCTCGCGGTATTCGCCGCCGCGATCATCGGCGCCTGCCTTGCCTTCCTGTGGTTCAACGCGCCCCCCGCGGCGGTGTTCATGGGCGACACGGGCAGCCTCGCGCTCGGCGGCGCGCTCGCGACGATCGCGGTCACCGCGCAGCACGAACTCGTGCTCGTGCTCGTCGGCGGGCTGTTCGTGGTCGAGGCGCTGTCGGTGATCATCCAGGTCTTCTGGTACAAGCGCACCGGCAAGCGCGTCTTCCGCATGGCGCCGATCCACCATCATTTCGAGCAGCTCGGCTGGCCCGAATCGACCGTCGTCATCCGCTTCTGGATCGTCTCGATCGTCCTCGCGCTCGCGGGGCTCGCGACCCTGAAGCTCCGGTGATCACATCGCGCGCCTTTGCCGGCCGCCGCTATGCGGTGCTGGGACTGGCGCGCTCGGGGCTCGCGACGGTCGAGGCGCTGATCGCCAGCGGCGCGGGCGTCACCGCGTGGGACGACCGCGAGGAGGCGCGTGACGAGGCGATGGCCCTGGGCGCCGAAATCGGCGATCCGCTCGCGATCGACCTCGTCGGCTTCGCGGGCGTCGTCGTCTCGCCCGGCGTGCCGCTCAATCGCCACCCGATCGCCGCCCACGCGCGCGAGGCGCATGTCCCCGTCATCGGCGACATCGAACTCTTCGCCGAAGCGCGGAGCGAACTGCCGCCGCACAAGCTTGTCGGCATCACCGGCACCAACGGCAAGTCGACCGTCACCGCGCTCGTCACCCACATGCTCGAAAGCGCAGGGGTTCCGGCGCTGATGGGCGGCAACATCGGCCTGCCGATATTGAGCCGCGATCCGCTTGCGCCCAATGAAAACGGCGTCGGTGTCTACGTCCTCGAATTGTCGAGCTATCAGATCGACCTGTCGCATAGCCTCGCCTGCGACATAGCGCTACTCACCAACCTCAGCCCCGACCATCTCGACCGCTACGACGGCTTCACCGGCTATGCAGCGTCGAAGGCACGGCTGTTCAGCCTCCAGCATCGCGATCAGGTCGCGATCGTCGCGGTCGACGACGACCCGTCGAGAATGATCGCGAGCCGGGTGGGCCACCGGCTCCACCGCGTCTCGGCGAAGGACATCGATCCCGCCGACCAGGCGCGCTGGCCCGCGCTGCAGGGGCCGCACAACGCGCAGAATGCCGTGTGCGCGATCGCGGTATGCCGCGTCCTGGGCCTGAACGACGAGCAGATCGAACGCGGCCTCGCGACCTACAAGTCGCTGCCGCATCGCATGGAATTGGTCGGCGAAGCCGATGGTGTGCGCTGGTTCAACGACAGCAAGGCCACCAACGCGGCTTCCGCTGCACCGGCGCTGGCGGCATTCCCGCCGGCGCCGGACCAGCGTCTCCACTGGATCGCCGGCGGACAGGCGAAGGGCGACGGGCTCGGTGCGTGCCGCCCCTGGTTCGGCCATGTGAAGCGCGCCTATTTGATCGGCGAGGCGATGGAGCCGTTCGCGGCCGAGATCGGCGCCGCGATTCCGGTCGAAAAGTCGGGCGACCTCGCGACGGCGGTGAAGCAGGCGGCGGCGGCGGCGCAGCCCGGCGACATCGTCCTGCTGTCGCCGGCCTGCGCCTCTTTCGACCAGTTCAGGGATTATGAACAACGCGGCGATGCGTTCCGCGGGCTCGTGCAGGCGCTCGGGGCATGAGCGGGGGGATGGACAATATGGAGAGCGCAACCGAACGCCCGGTGATCGCGACCACGCGCACGGTCAAACGCCGCGGCCCGCGTCTCAGCCGTGCCGATCGCTCTCCGCTCGGCCTCTGGTTCTGGGAAATCGACCGCGTGCTGCTGCTGCTCGTCTCGATCCTCGTCGCGGTCGGGCTCGTCGCGGTCGCGGCGGCGTCGCCCGTCGCGGCGCAAAAGCTTTCGACCTCGACCGCTTCGCTCGATCCGCTCTATTATTTCTATCGCCAGCTGATGTGGGTGATCGTCGGCGTGCCGGTCATGCTGGCGGTGTCGATGCTGCCCAAGCCGCAGGCGCGGCGCTTCGCCATCTATGGCACGATCGCCTTCCTCGTCCTGCTCTTCCTCGTCCCGCTGATCGGCACCTCGGTGAACGGCGCGCAGCGCTGGCTCGGCAGCGGCGTATTCCGCCTCCAGCCGTCGGAGTTTCTGAAGCCCTTCTTCGCAGTGTCGCTCGCGTGGATTCTCTCGCTGCGCCTGCACGACCAGAGCCTGCCCGTCGTGCCGCTCGCCGCGGCGCTCACCGGCGTGATCGCGCTGTTGCTGATGGGGCAGCCCGACCTCGGCCAGACGATCATCTTCGCCGCGACCTGGTTTGTGCTCGTGCTCGTCGCGGGCCTCTCGATGCGGATCATGGGCGCGCTCGCGGGCGCGGGCGTCGTGGGCATCGTGCTCGCCTATTTCTTCTATCCGGTCGCGCAGCAGCGCATCAACATCTGGCTGTTCGCGGAAGGCGACAGCTTCCAGGTCGACAAGGCGCATGCGACGCTCACCGCCGGCGGGCTGATCGGCACCGGTCCCGGCGCGGGCCTCGCCAAATTCCAGCTGCCCGAGGCGCATACCGACTATATCTTCTCGGTGATCGGCGAGGAATTCGGGATGATCGCGTGCATCGCGATCGCGATCCTCTATCTCGCGATCATCGTCCGCGTCCTCGTCCGCCTGCTCGACGAGGAAGACAGCTTTCTGATCCTAGCGGTCGCCGGGCTGATTGCGCAGTTCGGCGGACAGGCGGTGATCAACATGGCGGTGAACACGCAGATCTTCCCGTCGAAGGGGATGACCTTGCCTTTCATCAGCTACGGTGGCTCCTCCTTCATCGCCTTGTCGATCGGCATGGGTTTGCTCTTGTCGCTGACCCGGCGAAACCCCTATGCGGCTCGGGTATCGATGACCCGAAACTGGAACAAGAAATGACCGCCACCCGCCACTTCCTTCTCGCCGCCGGCGGGACGGGAGGCCATATGCTGCCCGCCTACGCTCTCGCCGCCGAACTGATTGCGCGCGGCCACCGCGTCGCGCTGGTCAGCGACGACCGGGGACTCCGCATTCCCGGCGCACCGGCGGAGATGCAAACGCATGTGCTTCCCGCCGGCCGCGTCCACGGCGGACCCGTCGGCTGGCTCAAGGCCGCGCTCGCGATCCGCAAGGGGCGCCGCATGGCCATCGACCTCATTCAG
>CBJKNR010000384.1:0-3803 GCA_966417555.1 uncultured Sphingopyxis sp. | reverse complement strand
CTTGCCGAACTGCCGACCTATCAGGAGATCCTGTTCCAGCAGGACTTCCGCGCGATCTATCGCGAACAGCGCGATTTCCTCAAATATCTGCAGCATGGCCTGCCGCCGCGCCGGTGGGTGTTGAAGACCCCGCTGCACGTGCGCTTCCTCGAGGAGATCGTCGAGGTCTTCCCCGACGCGATGTTCATCCATTGTCATCGCGACACGGCCAAGATCTATCCGTCGATCGCCAACATGGCGACCGTGCTGCACAGCAAGTTCGCCGCCGTTGCGCCGGGCGAAAAGAGCATCGTCGGCGATTATGACGACACCTGGGAAAAAGCGCTCGAGTTCCGGCAACGGCCCGGCATGGCGGAGCGGTTCGTCGACGTGCGCTTCCTGGATTTCCGGGCCGATCCGATCGGCACTGTGCGATCCATCTATTCGCGGCTCGACCTCGAGTTCAGCGAAGACCGCGCGGCGGCCATGGAAGCCTGGCTCGCCAATGATTCGAGTGAGCGATCCGGGCGGGCCCATCATCAATATTCGCTGGCGGACATCGGCATGACCGAGGCCGACATCGACCGGCTCACCGGCGATTATCTGAAGGCTTTCGACGTTCCGCTGGAGCGCTGATCCTGATTTTCAACTGGCCCGGAGCAGGCGGGTCGTCCAGTCTGGCAAGAAATAGAGAGAGGATTTGAAATGGCAAAGCTGAAGGACGGCGTCGCGCTCGTCACCGGTGGCGGGCAGGGCATGGGTCATGGCATCGCGCTCCGCTTCGCGCGCGACGGCGCCAAGGTCGTCGTGGTCGGCCGGACGCAGAGCAAGATCGACCGCACCGTCGCCGAGATCCAGGCGGCCGGGGGGACGGCGCTCGCCTGCCTCGCCGACGTCTCGATCGAGGAGGACACGCGCCGGATGGTCGAAATGGCGGTCTCCGCCTACGGTCGGCTCGATTTCGCCGCCAATGTGGCTGGCGTCGCACACGTGCCCAATTACATGCACAAGCTGACGCTGCAGGAATATGAGGACGATTTCGCGGTAAACGCCCGCGGCGTGTTCCTGTCGATGAAGTATCAGATCCAGGCGATGCTGGAGAATGGCGGCGGCTCGATCGTCAACGTGACGTCGGGATCGGCGATCAACGGCTTCGCGTTCTTCAGTGCCTATTCGGCGGCAAAGCACGCGGCGGTCGGCCTGACGCGGGCGGCGGCGCTGGAATATGCCGACAAGGGCATTCGCGTGAACAGCGTGGCCCCCGGCGCGATTGCCACACCGATGCTGACCAACAACGACGAATCGGTGCTGAGCCCGATGCGCGAAGCAATCGCCATGAAGCGTTTCGGCAGGGAGGAGGAGATCGCGGCCGCCACCGTCTGGCTGTGCTCCGATGAATCGAGCTACGTCACCGGGTCGGTCCTCCCCGTCGAGGGCGGCTTTACCGCATCATGCATCAGCATCGTCTCGGCCGTGTCCTACCCGTCTGTGGGCTGAACCGGCCGAAGGTCTAAGTGGGAGAGAACGGATGAACAGGTTCGACGGAAAGGTCGTGCTGGTCACGGGTGCAAGCTCCGGCATTGGCAAGGCGGCGGCGATCATGCTTGGCGACCGGGGCGCGCACGTCCTGGTCGCCGCGCGCCGGGCGGCGCAGTCCGAGGGCACCGTCGACCATATCCGCGGCGCGGGCGGCGAGGCGACGTTCGTCCAGATGGATGTCGCCGACGCCGCCAGCGTCGCCGCCGGCTTCGACCGTACCCAGTCGTCGTTCGGAAGGCTGGATGCGGCCTTCAACAACGCCGGCATCACCAACGACTTCAAGGCGTTGAGCGACACGACCGATGCGGAGGTCCGCTCGCTGATCGAGACCAACCTTTATGGCACGGTCGAATGCATGCGGCACGAGCTGCGCCTCATGCGCTCGGCCCGCAAGGGCGTAATCTTGAACACCGGCTCCACCGCCAGCATCGCGGGGTCGGGCTATCTCGCGATCTATGCGGCGACCAAGCATGCGATCGTCGGTCTGACCAAGTCGGCGGCGCTCGAATATGCGAGGGAGGGCATCCGGATAAACTGCCTGTGCCCCGGCGGCGTGAAGACCGAGATCGCCGCCGTCGCCATCGAGCGCGATCCCTCGCTGGAATCCTTCATCGCCAAGAAGGTGCCGTTGCAGCGGATGGCTGACCCGAGCGAAATCGCGGAGGTTGCCTGCTTCATGCTGTCGGATGCGGCCAGCTTCATGACCGGTTCGGTCGTGCTCGCGGACGGCGGGCAGACAGTGGGGTTCAGCGTCGCACCCGAAGAATGACGCAGAGGACGATGGAGGGAAGTTGATGAGCAGCGCAGCAAGGTTCGTGGACAAGGTGGCGATCGTCACCGGCGCCGCCACCGGCATCGGACGGGCGACGCTCGCCCGGCTGGCGAGCGAGGGCGCGACCCTCCTCGCGGTGGACGTCAACGTGGACGCGCTGGCCGAATCAGCCGATCAGGCACGTAGCGCGGCGGGTCAGGCAGGTCGGGTGGAGACCGTAGTGGCATCGATCACCGACGAGGCGGCGATCAAAAGCGCTTTCGCCGGGTTCGCGGAACGCCAGGGCAAGCTCGACGTGCTGATCAATGTCGCCGGCGTGCTGCGCGCGGTGCACAGCGCGGAGGAGACGTTGGAGGACTTCGTCCGCATCCTCCAGATCAATCTGGTCGGCACCTTTCTGTGCTGCCGCGAGGCGCTGCCCTATCTCCTCGAATCGAAGGGCAACATCGTGAATACCGCTTCCACCTCGGCTTATTTCGGCCATCCCTACATGGCCGCCTATGCCGCCAGCAAGGGCGGGGTGGCCGCGCTGACTCACACCTTGGGCTGGGAGTATATCAAGCGCGGCGTGCGCGTAAACGCGGTCGCGCCCGGCGGGATCGCCACCCCGATGACCGACGCCATGGGGGCCGGCGGGTTTCCGGAGGGCGCGGACATGTCGCTCTTCGCGCATCTGTCGCGGCCGGATGGGATCTATGGTTCGCCGGAGAATATCGCCAGCATCATCGCGATGATCGCGTCCGAGGACGGCGCGTATATGAACGCGGAGGTCGTGCGGGTTGACGGAGGCTATCATGGCTGACGACGGATCGCCGCGGGAACGGCTTTCACTTGCGGGTACGGCGGATGCCCGAAATCCTCATCATCGGGCGAACAATCGGGTCGAGAACAGCCACCTTCCCTTTCGACGACGAGAGCGAGCCATGCTGCGCTTCCGACAAATCAGGTCGTTACAGAAATTCGCATCCGTACACGCCAACGTCCACAACCACTTCGCTCTGGAACGCCACCTCGTCGATCGCCAGACCATAAGGAAAGACGCTCAGCCTTTGCTGAGTGACATTCTCTCATGAGCTGATCCCCTGCCCTCGCGATCCAAAGTGCATCGCGTGGAGAGCAGTTCGCCTTTGTCTGACAGCACCCAGAAGACCGATTTCTCCAATAAAATCATTAAATTATAGGAAAAGTGGCGGAGAGGGAGTCCGTAGTCCGCCATACTCGACCGTTCTCAGGAATTATCAAAGTCGTTATTTATTAATGACTTATTTAATATTCGTTCTCAGACGTTCTCTTTCATCACTGCCCATTCCCAAAATTTATGTGGGGCGCTATGTGGGACGCGAATGTTGGACGGGATGTTGGTTTATGAGCGGATTCAAGCCTGCTGGAGTGCATCGGGACAAACGGCTTACCGCCGCCACAGTGCGAACGGTCACGAAGACCGGCCTCCATGCGGACGGCAACGGGCTTTACCTGAAAGTCGACTCCGGCGGATCGAAACGCTGGATACAGC
>CBJKNR010000383.1:0-3811 GCA_966417555.1 uncultured Sphingopyxis sp. | reverse complement strand
GCGTAGGCGCGCACCATCCGGATGGCCTGCTGGGCGTCGGCGTTGGCATCGGCCTGGCCGTAACGCTGGCGCGCGAGGCGGAGCGCCGCCTCGGCGTCGGCGACCGCGATCCGCTGGTCGGCATCGTCGAGGATGACGAGGATGTCGCCCTTCTTCACCGCCTGCGTGCCGCTGACGCGCACTTCCTTGACCGGCCCCGACACGAGCGCCGTGACCTGCGCCGAATCGGCGCCGACATAGGCATTGTCGGCGTGGACGCGCCCCGCCTGCGTCAGGAAATACCAGAGCCCCCACAGGATCGCGACGGTCAGCACCACGATCGCGAGGATACGCAGCAGCTTCGCGCGCCGGGCGCCGTTGGTTTCGGGAGCAGCTTCGGGAGCGTCGGGTGCGGCTGCAGCCGTTTCGTCGGCCATCATTCGTCTCCTGTTGGATTACTGGCCCGATATCCACCGCCAAGCGCGCGGATCAGGGCGATATCGAGGGAAAGCTGCCGCGCTTCGAGGTCGGCGACGGTGCGGTCAAGCGCGACCATGCTGTCCTCGGCGGTAAGCTGGACGATCTGGTTCGAGAGGCCGGCGCTATAGCGCAGCCCGGCGAGCTTCGAGGCTTCGGCGGCCGCCGCCAGCGCCTCGCGACGTCCGGCGAGCTGGCGCTCGGTCGCGGCACGGCTCGCGACGATGTCGGCGACATCGCGCAGCGCATCGACCAGTGTGCGATCATAGGTCGCGACCGCCACATCATAGTCGGCGCGCGACCCGCGATAGCGGCCCTGCAGCCGCCCGCCCTCGAAGATCGGCAGGCTGATCGCAGCACCGCCATTGCCATATTCGGACCCCGAGCTGAACAGGTTCGAAAGGCCGAGCGACTGGAGCCCGACAAGCGCCGACAGGCTGATATTGGGATAGAAATCGGCGCGCGCAACGTCGATGCGCTTTGCCGCGGCTTCGCTGCGCAGGCGCGCGGCGACGATGTCGGGGCGGCGGCCGATCAGGTCGATTCCCGCATTGGCCGGCAGACCGAGCGATGGCCGCGCCAGCTGCGGCCGTGCGATCGACCGCCCGCGGTCGGGCCCGGCGCCGAGCAGCGCCGCGATCCGGTTACGCGTCGTCGCGATCGCTTCCTCGAGCGCGACAACGTCGGCCCGTGCCGACGCGGCGCGGCTTTCGGCCTGCCGCTGACTCGCCTGATTTTCGATGCCCGCACGGGCACGCTCGCCCGACAGGTCGGCGCTCGCGGTGCGGACGCGGACCGCCTCGTTCGCCGTATCGAGCGCATGATAATAGCCGTCGAGATCGGCATAGGCGGCGGCGATTCCGGTGGTCAGCATCAGCCGCGCCTGCGCCTCGTCGACGCGCGCGGCCTCGGCCTCGGATGTCGCCGCGGCGAGCGCTGCGCGATTCTTGCCCCACAAATCGAGGTCGAAGCTGAAAGTCGCAGCGATATGGCCGGTATCCTGAATGCCGTCGGGCACGAACTCGGGCGGAATGCCCATATTCTTGCTCTGCTGGACCCCGCCCGCGCTCGCTTCGGCGCCGACGCGCGGCAGCAGCGCGGCGCCCGCCTGCTGCGCCATCGCCTCCGCGGCACGCACGCGTGCCGCAGCGATTGCGACATCGGGAGAACCCTTCAGCCCCTCGGATATCAGCGTATCGAGCTGGGCATCGCCGAGGCCCTGCCACCAGCCTTCGGCCGGCCACGCGCCATTCGCGCCGGCAAGGCTCGCCGCCGACTCGAACGACGCGGGGGTCGCCGGAACGGGCTCCGGTCCCAAGTCAGGGACACTTGCGCAGCCGGCCAACAGGCTGAAAACAGCGGCGGAGAGAAATAATGATCGGGGCATGGCTTCCAACGATACTAGCTGGTATCATGCGCCAATGAACTTCGGAGGCTGCGTTGTCAATCGAAATGATACCAGATAGTACGGCCACATCGGACGATGCCGCCGCGATGCGGCGCAAGGCATTCGTCGATGCCGCACGCGAGCTGTTTTTCACCAACGGCTATGCGGGCACGACGATGTCGTCGATCGCCGCCAAGGTCGGCGGGTCGAAAACGACGCTCTGGACCTATTTCCCCTCGAAGGAGGAACTGTTCGAGGCCGTGGTCGACGACATCGTCGAACAATATGGCCAGACGCTGCAAATCGACCTGCCGCTCGACGAACCCGTCCCCGATGTGCTGCGGCGTTTCGGCAATCTGCTGATGACCAAGCTCACCGCGACACCGATCCTGTCACTCTTTCGCCTCGTCGTTGGCGAGGCCGAACGCTTCCCGCACCTCGCGGAAGCCTTCTACGAGCGCGGCCCGCGCCGCGGAAAGGCGCGCGCCGCCGCCTGGGTCGGCGAGAAAATGGTCCGCGGTGAGCTCAGGATGGGCGATCCGATGCGCGCTGTGCAGCAATTCACCGGGCTCTGCCAGTCGGGCCTCTATCAGTTCGCGATGCTCAATCTTTCCGAAAGCCGCGGCCTTGCCCGGCTTCAGGACGATGTCGACGCCGCGGTCGACACCTTCTATCGCGCTTGGGCCCCTGACGACTGATCATCGGCCCGCCGCTTGCTCCGCCCGCCGTCCTGTGCAATAGGCGCCGCCCCCAAACCGGGGATCCCCAGCTACAGGAGCATGCCATGGACAAGGCGGCCACGCGCTCGCTCGGCCTCGATTTCGGCACGACGAACAGCGTCGTCGCGCTGGCCGATGGCCGCGGCGGCACCAGACTCGTCGAATTCGGCGATACGGGCGACTCGGTGTTCCGCTCGGCGCTCTGTTTCTGGGAAGAGGAGCGCGGCTGGAATGGTATCGCGCACGAGGCGGGGCCGTGGGCCATCGACGAATATCTGCAATCGCCGCTCGACAGCCGCTTCATCCAGTCGTTCAAGAGCGTCGCGGCGAGCCCGCTGTTCGAGCGCGCGATGATCTGGGGCAAGCCATTCCGTTTCGAGGATCTGGGCCGCCTTTTCCTCCAGCGCCTCGTGGCGCATGCCGGCGGCGCACTCGACGAGCGCCCGCGCCGCATCATCGTCGGACGCCCGGTCGAATATGCCGGCGCGCGGCCCGATCCCGAACTCGCGCGGCAGCGTTACGACGCGATGCTCGCGGCGTTCGGCACCGAAATATATTATGTCCACGAACCGCTCGGCGCCGCGCACAGCTATGCCTCGCGCCTGACCGAACCCGCGACGATCCTCGTCGCCGATTTCGGCGGCGGCACCACCGACTTTTCGATCGTTCGCGTCGCGGAGCCGGGCGCGCCGCGGCGATGCACCCCGCTAGCTTCGTCGGGGATCGGGATCGCGGGCGACCGTTTCGACTATCGCATCGTCGACCGGCTGGTGCTGCCGCTGCTCGGCAAGGGCAGCCATTACCGCTCCTTCGACAAGCTGCTCGAGATTCCGGGCGGCTATTTCGCCGATTTCGGCGATTGGTCGCGGCTTGCGATGATGCGCAACCGCCGCACGCTCGACGAGATCCGCCGGTTGCAGCGCGACGCCGAGCGGCCCGATCTGATCAGCCGCATGATCGCGCTGATCGAGCATGAACAGGGATTTCCGCTCTACGACGCCGTCGGCAAGCTCAAGCGCGCACTCTCGAGCAGCGACCAGGCGCAATTTCATTTCGCCGGCGGCGGGATCGAGATCGGCGCCGATGTCCGGCGTACCGATTTCGAGCAATGGATTGCCGATGATCTTCGCCGCATCGAGGCGGCGATGGAGCAGGCGCTCGCCCGCGCGGGCACCGCGCCCGGGGCGATCGACCGCGTCTTCCTGACCGGCGGCTCGTCGCTGATCCCCGCGATCCGCGCGCTCTTCAA
>CBJKNR010000382.1:0-3832 GCA_966417555.1 uncultured Sphingopyxis sp. | reverse complement strand
TGTGTCGGTCGCGGAGCATCTGCAGGCGAAGCTCCGCGGCCAGTAAGCGGGGCGCCGTCAGCCCCCGGGCTTCTCCGATTTTTTGAGGATATGCTTCCACTCGGCGGGCGTCACGCGTCCGACCGACAGGCGGGACTGGCGGATGAGGTCCATGTCGGCAAGTGCCGGATCCGCCTTGATCGCCGCCAGCGTCACCGGGTTCGCGAGGGGGCGTACGGGCGCGACGCGCACCACGACCCAGGGCGATCCCTTTTCGGCGGTCGGATCGGGGAAGCTTTCCTCGGTCACGCGCATGATCCCCACGCATTCCTTGCCGATATTGCTGTGATAAAAGAGCGCCTCGTCGCCGACCTTCATCGCCATCATGTTGAGCTTGGCAGTGTGATTGCGCACGCCGTCCCAGATGCCGCTGCCGTCCTTGACCAGCTGTTCCCACGCATAGGCGTCGGGTTCGGATTTCATCAGCCAATATTGCTTTGCCATGGCGGGGGCTTAGCCGAGCGGGGCGCGGGACGAAACCGCCTTTTTCCCTTTAACCGCAGCGACGCAGCGCCTAAATCGCGACTCATGACGCGCCCCCGCGGGCGCTGCCCCTTATCAGATGGACCAATTTCGCATGACCGCTGCCGTTCCCGTCATTTCCATGTCGCTCCCCGCCGACCAGTTCGCGAAGGACTTCGGCGCGTCGTTCGAACGCTTCGGCTTCGCGATGATCACCGACCACGGCATCGACCCCGACCTCATCGACGAAGCCTGGGCGAAGGCGAAGCAATTTTTCGCGCTGCCCGAGGAGGTCAAGCGCGCCTATCATATCCCGGGCGGCGGCGGTGCGCGCGGCTATACGCCGTTCGGCACCGAGATCGCGAAGGGCGCGAAAGAGGTCGACCTCAAGGAATTCTGGCACGTCGGCCGCGACTTGCCCGCGGGCCATCGCCTCGCGGCGCAGCAACCGAACAACGTCTGGCCGAAGGAGGTCGATGGCTTCCGTACCGCCTATGACAAGCTTTTCGCCGAATTCGATCGCGTCGGTGGACGCCTGCTCGCCGGGATCGCGCGCTATCTCGGTCTCGCCTCCGATTTCTTCGACGACACGGTGAAGGACGGCAACAGCGTGATGCGGCTGCTCCACTATCCGCCGGTCGAAGCCCCCGCAAAGGGAATTCGCGCCGAGGCGCATGAGGATATCAATACAATCACGCTGCTGCTCGGCGCCGAGGAGGCGGGGCTCGAGATCCTCGACAAGGACGGCAGCTGGCTTCCGGTCAGCCCGCCGCCGGGCGCGATGGCGGTCAACGTCGGAGACATGCTCCAGCGCCTCACCAACAACCGCCTGCCCTCGACGACGCACCGCGTCCGCAATCCTGACGAGGGCCGCGCGAGCGTCGCGCGCTATTCGATGCCCTTCTTCCTCCACTTCCGTTCGGACTATCCGATCGAGACGCTCGAAAACTGCATCGACGCATCGCATCCCAACCTCTATCCGACGCCGATCACCGCCGACGAATATCTGCAGGAACGGCTGCGCGAGATCGGGCTCAAGAAATAAGCGGCACCTGCCGGTCCGGTCAGGTGCATGGACCACGGGCTGGTAGTCCAAAGTTCAGGAAAGTTCAGCCCTGCGCGCGCGCCGATCTGAACGCTTGCGGTGTGCTGGACGCGCCCGGCACGCCGCGCCCCTGGCTGCACCCGACCGTTCGGATAGCGACCGCCTTCTACCGATCAAAGAGCCGGGATGAAAGCTGGCACAGCCGGATAATGTAGGACAGCGTTTTTTTTGAGCGGCAGATGCCGGCTTTGGGGTGGGGAGCGGACCTTAGATCCTCCCCACTTGTGGGGAGGTGGCAGCCGCGTAGCGGCTGACGGAGGGGGCTCGCATCCTCACGTAACGTCGCTTCAGGCCGCCCGCCCCCTCCACCGCCTTCGGCGGTCCCCCTCCCCGCAAGCGGGGAGGATTTATGGCAGCTCCCGGTCGGCAGCCGTCATTTCAGATTGTGTATCGCGATCGGAACGAAGGGTCCTCACATCCACTCGAAAAAGAAGGGGCGGGAAAGTCCCGCCCGTCCTTGTTGTCCGATTCCGGATCAGTCGCCTTCGCCGGGCTCGGGCGAGAAATATTTGTCGAACTTGTCCTCGACACCCTTATACTCGTCGGCGTCGGCGGGGCTGTCCTTCTTGACCGTGATGTTCGGCCATTCGGCGCTGAACTTGCTGTTCACCTCGAGCCACTTCTCGAGCCCGCTCTCGGTGTCGGGAAGGATCGCCTCGGCCGGGCATTCGGGTTCGCACACACCGCAGTCGATGCATTCGTTCGGATTGATGACGAGCATATTCTCGCCCTCATAGAAACAGTCGACGGGGCACACCTCGACGCAGTCCATATATTTGCACCGGACGCAGGCATCGGTGACGACATAGGTCATGGGTTCTAGCTCCCTTGGTCGGCGGCACCCTTGCCGTCCGGACAATCATCGGACCCGCCTCTAAGCCGCGCGAATGTTACGCGTCAACGCAAAGCGACAGTTGCGAATCACTCTCACTCGATACGCAAAAACCCGTGCTTTGCGGCGACAGCTTTTCCTTCCCTACCGATAGCTCAGCTGGAGGGCGCGGGCGCCTCCGAATCGAGCCGGACATAACAGGCCTGCGCCTCGGGCGCCGGGCCGCGACGCAAGGGGAGCGACAGCAGGCGGATCACTGCGATCCGCTCGCCGACGGGCAGAACCAGCGTCGCGCCCGCGTGCACCGCGCACGACGAGCGCGTGACCCGCCGCCCGTCGAGCCGGATATGCCCCGTCTCGATCATCGCCTGCGCGATGCTGCGCGAACGCGCGAAACGCAGGAACCACAGCAGCTTGTCCAGCCGGATGCTTCCTGCCGCGCCGGGACTTGCCATAATGCGTCAGTCCTTGCGGGCCTCGGCCAGCATCGCGGCAAGTCCGGCAAAGGGGCTGTTGGGCGAGGGGCCGCGGCGCTCGGGGCGGTCGGGACGCGGCGGGCGCGACGCGTCGTGATGCGGCTTGGCCGGCTTGCCGCGCTTGCCCTTGGCTGGCTTGGCGGGCTCGCGCCGCGTCGTACCATTGACCGCGCCGCGCGCCGCCGGGGCGCCGCCCTTGCGATCCTTCTTGCGCCGCTGACGCTTGTCGGCCGCCTTGCGCAGCCCCGACCAGCGCCACCGTTGCAGCGCCGGTTCGCCGATGGCGCGGAATCCGAAGCTGCCCAGCAGCGCGCGGCGCGTTTCCTCGTCAAGCCCGAGCGACGTCGCGAGCGCGGGATCGATCACGAAAACCGGTGGCGGCGCGCCGTGCGTCTCCTCGCCGTGGTCGTCGTGGTGATGCTCGTCGCCGCCGGCCACCGGCGAAGTCGGCGGCGCCGCCGCCTGCATCCGCGCGGCATGCGCCTGCCGGGCCAGTTTTTCGGCCATGTCGATGCGCAGCCAGCCATTGGCGCAGCGGCGGAACCCGGCGATTGCGAGCCCCGCTTGGCTGCCGTTCTTTTGCAGCACCGCGCCGTGCGGCGGAAGCGCCGGGATCGGCGTGCCCTGCTGTGCGGCGATCAGCGCCGCGCGCCACCGGACCGCTTCGGGCTTCAGCAGCAGCGGATGAAAGATGTCGAGCGAGCCGATGGTGAAGCCGAGCTTGCGCAGGAGCGGGCGCTCTTCGGGCGTCAGGGCATTGAGCTGGTCCTCGACCGCCGCGCGCGCGATCGTGCCGCTGGTGTCGGTCAGCGCGGCGAGCAGCGCGCGGACGCGCGGCGGGGTGAACAGGTCGCCTGCGGCCTCGCCCATCGCCGCGAGCGGTGCGGCGTGGCGCGCGAGCTGAGTCGCGACAAAGCG
>CBJKNR010000381.1:0-3837 GCA_966417555.1 uncultured Sphingopyxis sp. | reverse complement strand
GGACCGCGGTGATGCAACAGGTCGAGGCGGGCAAGATCGACCTCGACAAGGACGTCAACGCCTATCTCGATTTCAAAATTCCGCCCTATCAGGGCAAGCCGGTGACGATGCGCAACATCATGACGCACACCGCGGGTTTCCAGGAATCGGTGCGTTACCTGATCAGCAGCGACCCCAAGGCGGTGATGACGCTGAAGAAGCAGATGCCGCTGGCGCTGCCCGAGCGCGTCTTCGTGCCCGGGACCACGCCCGCTTATTCGAACTATGCCACCGCACTCGCGGGCTATATCGTCGAACGCGTCAGCGGTGAGGATTTCGACGATTATGTCGACAATCATATCTTCAAGCCGCTGGGCATGGCGCATTCGACCTTCCGTCAGCCGCTTCCCGCCAATCTCGCGCCGCATATGGCGAAGGGTTATCCCGACGTCACGGGCAAGGCGCAGCCCTTCGAGATTGTCGTACCCGCACCCGCAGGCAGCCTGTCGGCAAGCGGCGCCGACATGGCCAAATTCATGATCGCGCATCTGAACGATGGCGCGGGGCTGATGAAACCCGAAACCGCGAAGATGATGCACGATTTCAAGGCGCCGGGGGTCGGTCCGCTCAACAGCATGGCGCTCGGCTTCTACGAACAATGGGTCAACGGCCACCGCGCGATCGCGCACGGCGGCGACACCGTCTGGTTCCACTCCTATCTGTGGCTGTTCCCCGATGCCGACACCGGCGTCTTCATCTCGATGAACAGCGCGGGCAAGGACGGCGCGGCGGGCGCGGTGCGCAGTGCGCTGTTCCACAAATTTGCCGACCGCTATCTGCCCGGCACTGACAAGCCCGGGCAGGTCGATGCCAAGACCGCCGCGCAGCACGCCCGGATGATGGTCGGCAACTACATCAGCAGCCGCGGTTCCTTCACCAATTTCATGAGCCTCTTCGGCCTTCTCGGGCAGGCGACGATCTCGCTGACCGAGGACGGCAAG
This sequence comes from uncultured Sphingopyxis sp., assembly GCA_966417555.1. GTDB lineage: Bacteria > Pseudomonadota > Alphaproteobacteria > Sphingomonadales > Sphingomonadaceae > Sphingopyxis. Next base: position 2,857 of record CBJKNR010000381.1, on the reverse strand, counting down.
ATCAACGTTCCGGCGCTCGATGGTCTTGGCGCCGGCGCGCGCGACTGGGTCGAGGTCGAGCCCTTTGTGTGGCGCGACACCGGCACGGGCGAGCGCCTCGCCGCCGAGGTCAGGGATGGCCGCGTCGTGCGCTGGAGCATCGACGCCGGCTCGCCCTTCATGGTGTTCGAACCCGCGCCCGCCGGCGTCAACGCGGCATGGCTCAATCCCGCGCTGGTCTTCGCCTTCGGCATCATCCTACTCGCGGCGCTGGCGTGGCCGGTGCGCGCGCTGGTGCGCCGCAATTTCAAGGCCGAGTTCGCGCTGACGGGCAAGTCGCTCCGTGCGTATCGCCTGTCGCGCGTTTTCGCGTGGCTCGCGATCGGTGCGCTCGCGGGGTGGATCGGGCTGATCGCGGCCTTCTCGGCCGACATCGGCAGCATCGGCGGCCCGCTCGACTGGCTCATTCACCTGCTGCGCATCCTGACCCCGCTCGCCGCCTTCGGGCTGCTCGTCACCGCGGGCTGGCACCTGTGGCTCAGCATCAAGGACAAGCGCCGCTGGACGATGAAGCTCGGCGCGGTGCTGCTGATCCTCGCCGCGCTGGTGCTCGTCTGGGTGACGCTCGCCTTCCACCTCTATGGTTTCGGGATGGTCTATTGATGGCGGCGCAAAGCACGCGGGGACTGACGCTCGACCTTCGGGTCGAGCGCTTTCCCTATCACCAACCGTTCCGCATTTCGGGGCATGTCTTCACCGAAACCGCGTTGCTCGTCGCCGAATTGTCCGACGGGACGCACGTCGGGCGCGGCGAGGGGGCGGGGGTCTATTATCTCGGCGACGACATCGACCATATGCTTGGCCAAGCGACGCGGGTGCGTGGCGCGATCGAGGGTGGCGCAACGCGCGATGAATTGCAGCATCTGCTGCCGCCCGGCGGCGCGCGCAATGCGCTCGACTGCGCTTTCTGGGATCTTGAGGCGAAGCGGGCGGGGCGCCCCATCTGGGAACTTGCCGGCCTCGATCCGCCCAAGGCGCTGCGCTCGACTCTCACCCTCGGCGCCGACAGCCCCGAAGCCATGGCAAAGGCCGCGCTGGCGATCGACGCGGAGGCACCGGTCAAGGTCAAGCTGACCGGCGATCTCGACGAGGATATATTGCGCGTCGCGGCGATCCGTGCCGCGCGGCCGGACGCGTGGATCGGCGTCGATGCCAATCAGGGCTATGACCGCCGGACACTCGCCGGCTTGCTGCCGGCGCTTGTAGAGCATGGCGTCGCGCAGCTCGAACAGCCGCTGAAGCGCGGACGTGAAGCCGATCTCGACGGATTGAAGCGGCCCTTGCCCTTCGCCGCCGACGAAAGCGCGCTGTCGCTCGCCGATACCGCTTCGCTCGTCGGCCGTTTCGACATTGTGAACATCAAACTCGATAAATGCGGCGGGCTGACCGAGGGGCTCGCGATTGCGCGGCAGGCAAGGAAGCTGGGCCTCGACGTGATGGTCGGCAATATGATGGGGACCAGCCTGTCGATGGCGCCGTCCTATCTGGTCGGGCAGCTTTGCGACATCGTCGACCTCGACGGGCCGACCTTCCTTGCGCGCGATCGGGTACCGGGCGTCGAGTATCGCGGCGGGATGATCCACTGCCCGGCAGAAATTTGGGGTTCATGACAATTTGATGTCCTAAATGGGTTGACAATTTTCTGATCAGGACAATAGTAGAAGAGACATCATAAAGGGAGGCTGGAATGGCATCGTCATTCCCGATGACGCGTCGCGCGGCACTCGCGGGCGCGGTGGGTACCATTTTGTCCGCGCCGATGATCGCGAAAGGCAGCTATGCCTTTGCCGCAGCGCCGGGGAAAAGCTATTCGCGCCGCGCGGTCGACCTCGTTGCCTCATCGCTCGTCATCGACATGCTCGCGCCGCTCAAGATCACCCTGGACGAAAATTATGTCGCGCACCGGCTGACCGACGCCGAGGCGGAAGAGTTTCGCAGGAGCGGTATCACCGGTTTCCACAATGCCTATGGTCTCGGCGGACCCGGCGCGAAGGGGCAGGCGCTCGAATTTCTCGCAGGCTGGCAGGGCTTTGCGGGGCGCAACAGCCATGTCTTCACGCTGGTCGACGCTGTCGCTGATCTCGATCGCGCCAAGGCCGACAGGAAATGCGCGGTTATCATGGGCATCCAGAATGCCGAGCATTTCGAGAAGATCGAGGATGTCGCGCTGTTCCGCCGCCTTGGCCTGCGCTGTGCGCAGCTCACCTACAACACGCAGAACATGATCGGGTCGGGCAGCACCGAGCGCATCGACGGCGGCGTCAGCGATTATGGCGCGGCGATCATCGCCGAGATGGAAAAGCAGCGGATGCTCGTCGACGTCTCGCATTGCGGCGACAAGACGACATTGGACGCCATCGAGATAGCCAGGGGGCCGATCGCGATCACCCACAGCAACGCCCGCGCGCTCGTAGACCATCCGCGCGTCAAGACCGATGCGGCGATCAGGGCGCTGGCGGCGAAGGGCGGGGTAATGGGGATCACCGGCGTGCGCATGTTCGTGCGCACGACCGACCCGACCAACGTCGGGCATATGGCCGACCATATCGACCATGTCGCGAAGCTCGTCGGCGTCGACCATGTCGGTATCGGATCCGACGCCGATCTCCACGGCTATGACGATATGCCTCCGCAAGAATATGCGGCGCTGAAAGGCAGCTACAAGGGGAGCTACGCCTTTCGCGACGAGATCGACATCGATGGCTTCGACCATCCGCTCAAGACCTTCGATCTGACCGAAGAACTCATTCGCCGGGGATATTCCGATGAAAACATCCGGGCCGTGCTCGGCGGCAACTTCCGCCGCTTGCTCGCCCAA
>CBJKNR010000380.1:0-3849 GCA_966417555.1 uncultured Sphingopyxis sp. | reverse complement strand
CGGGCGCGGCGCACACCGACATGATCCTCCAGCCGAGCGACGTCACCGGCACGATGGACGACGAAGCGAAAGCGCTGGTTTGATGGGCGCGAGCGACAAAATTCTCCCCTCCCGCTTGCGGGAGGGGTCGGGGGAGGGCCTGTTTGACAGGTGCACTCCCGCTACACGCCCTCCCCTAGCCCCTCCCGCAAGCGGGAGGGGGAAAGAAAAATCATGAAAATCAAGACCGAAGCCGGCGAGCGCCATGTGCTCGCCATCACCGTCGACAACGAGGCCGGGGTGCTCGCCAAGATCACCGGCCTGTTCACCGCGCGCGGCTATAATATCGAAAGCCTGACGGTGGCCGACATCACTGCCGACCATGCGCTGTCGCGCATCACCATCGTCACCTCGGGCCCCCCGCCGATCATCGACCAGATCATCGCGCAGCTCGACCGGCTCGTCCCCGTGCACAAGGTCATCGACCTCAACGACGCGGGCGAGGCGCATGTCGAGCGCGAAATCGCGCTCGTGAAGGTCGCGGGCACCGGCGACAAGCGGATCGAGGCGCTGCGCATGGCCGACGTGTTCCGCGCCAAGGTCGTCGACACGACGCTGTCGAGCTTCATCTTCGAAATCACCGGGACGAGCGACAAGGTCGACCGCTTCATCGCGCTGATGCGCGAATGCGGGCTTGTCGAGGTCGGCCGCACCGGCGTGGTCGCCATCGCCCGCGGGCCGGAGGCGCTCTAGAGTTTTCTCATCATCATCCCGGCGAAGGCCGGGATCCCACCCTCGCGGCCTGCCGCATCGTCGAGATCCCGGCCTTCGCCGGGATGACGCATAATTGAGCATATGAAGGGACTTATCCAATGCAGGTTTATTACGATCGCGACGCCGACCAGGATCTGATCAAGGGCAAGAAGGTCGCCGTCGTCGGCTACGGCAGCCAGGGCCACGCGCACGCGCAGAATATGCGCGACAGCGGCGTCAAGGAGGTCGCGATCGCGCTCCGTCCCGGTTCGGCAACCGCGAAAAAGGCCGAAGCCGCCGGCTTCAAGGTGCTTTCGAACAAGGAAGCCGCCGAATGGGCCGACGTGATCATGATCGCCGCCCCCGACGAGCATCAGGCAAAGATCTACGCCGACGACATCGGCCCGAACATGAAGCCCGGCGCCGCGCTCGCCTTCGCGCACGGCCTCAACATCCACTTCGGCCTCATCGACGCGCGCCCCGACATCGACGTCTTCATGGTCGCACCCAAGGGCCCCGGCCACACGGTGCGCAGCGAATATCAGAAGGGCGGCGGCGTCCCCTGCCTGATCGCGGTCGCACAGGAAGCGCAAGGCGCGGGCGCGTCGGGTAACGGATTCGCCAAGGCGCTCGCCCTCTCCTATGCCTCGGCCGTCGGCGGCGGGCGCAGCGGCATCATCGAGACGACTTTCAAGGAAGAGTGCGAAACCGAACTCTTCGGCGAACAGGCGGTGCTCTGCGGCGGCATCACCCACCTGATCCAGGCGGGCTTCGAAACGCTGGTCGAGGCAGGCTACTCGCCTGAAATGGCCTATTTCGAATGCCTCCACGAAACCAAGCTGATCGTTGACCTCCTCTATGAAGGCGGCATCGCGAACATGCGCTACTCGATCTCGAACACCGCCGAGTACGGCGACATCAAAACGGGTCCGCGCATCATCACCGACGAAACCAAGGCCGAAATGAAGCGCGTCCTCGCCGACATCCAGTCGGGCCGCTTCGTCAAGGATTTCGTCCTCGACAACCAGGCCGGCCAGCCCGAACTGAAGGCGAGCCGCAAGGCGGCCGCGGCGCATCCGATCGAGCAGACGGGCGCGAAGCTGCGCGCAATGATGCCGTGGATCGCCAAGAACCAGCTCGTCGACAAGACGAAGAACTGATCTGATCGCCTCAACTTCGTCATTGCGAGGACCCCGGACTTGATCCGGGGGACGCGGCAATCCAGAGTATGCGAAAACCGCTCTGGATTGCTTCGCTCCGCTCGCAATGACGAATTGAAGGATGGGATGGAAAAGCCCTTCGACGCCCACCCCGCCGATCTCCCCTTCGCCTGCGACTGCGGAACGGTCACCGGAACGCTGCGCGTCATTTCGGGCGAGGGCGACCATGTCGTCTGCCACTGCACCGACTGCCAGAACCTCACCCATCATCTCGGCCATGCAGAACGCGTGCTCGACGCGCACTGGGGCACGCCGCTCTATCAGACGCGATGCGCGCGCGTGCGGATCGACACCGGGCGCGAGCGGCTCGCCTGCGTCCATATGACCGACGGATCGACGCTGCGCTGGTATGCGGCCTGCTGCCGCCTGCCACTCTTCAACACGATTGCGACGGGCAAGCTCCCCTTCATCACCGTCCAGCTCGGCGCCTGCGACCCCGCAGTGCGCGACCGGCTCCTCGGTCCGCCACGCGGCCATCTCTTCACGCATGAGGCGATCGGCGATGCCAGCGCGCTGCCCAGGATGAGTATGGTCACCCTGATGCGGCGCTTTTTCGTGCGCGTGATCAAGGACATCGTCTCGGGCGACCGGCGGCGCGCGGCGCTTTTCGACCCGAAGACCCTCGAACCCATCGCCAAACCTCATCGATTGACCGACGAAGAAAAGCTTCGCCTGCCCCGCCACTGAGGCGGGTTTGTCATTTCGGTCGCATGCCCTAAGGGAACCCCGATGCCGGGTCCCTCTCCCTTCGCCGCACACCGCGCCGATCTCGCCGCACTCGCGGACGACAACCGCCGCCGCACCCTCGCGCCGCGGAACGGCCGTGATTTCGCGTCGAACGATTATCTCGGCCTCGCGGACTCCCCGGCGCTGCGCGACGCACTCGCCGCCGGCATCGAACGCGGCCTTCCCGCCGGCTCGGGCGGCTCGCGCCTGCTGCGCGGCAATCACGAAGAACATGAGGCGCTCGAAGCCCATGCCGCGCGCCATTATGGCAGCGAGGCGGCGCTCTTCTTCGCCACCGGCTTCGCCGCCAACGCCGCGCTCTTCGCGACGCTGCCGCAGCGCGGCGACCTCGTCGTCCACGACGCGCTGATCCACGCGAGCGCGCATGACGGGATGAAGCTCGGCCGCGCAGGCCATGTTGCCGCCGCGCACAACGACGCAGAGGCCTTCGACGACATCATCTCCCGCTGGCGTGCCGGCGGCGGCGCGGGCACGCCGTGGATCGCGGTCGAGAGCCTCTATTCGATGGACGGCGACCGCGCCCCGCTTGCCGATCTCGCAGCGGTCGCCGACCGCCACGACGCGGTGCTCGTGGTCGACGAGGCGCACGCAACCGGCGTCTTCGGCCCCGGCGGTGCCGGCCTCGCACACGCGCTGCCGCGCCGCGACAACCTGATCACGCTCCATACCTGCGGCAAGGCGCTGGGCGCCGAGGGCGCATTGCTCTGCGCCCCCGCGATCGCTTGCCACTTCCTCGTCAACCGCGGCCGCCCTTTCATCTTCTCGACCGCACCGTCGCCGCTGACGGCGTGGCTCGTGCGCCAGGCAATCGAGATCGTCGCGAACAAGCCCGAACGGCAGGCGCGCCTCCACAGCCTCGTCCGCCACGCCGCCGAACGCCTCGTACCGCTCGGCATCCCCGCCAGCGGCACGCAGATCCTGCCGGTGATCATCGGCGACAACGACCGCACGATGCGCATCGCGGCGAGCCTCCGCGACGCGGGCTTCGACATTCGCGGCATCCGCCCGCCGACCGTGGCACAAGGAACCGCGCGCCTCCGCATCGCGATCACGCTCAATGTTGACGAGGGCAACATCGACGACATGGCCGACGCACTGGCGCAGGCGATGGCTGCGGCATGACGCGCTTCGTCGTCACCGGCACCGACAC
>CBJKNR010000379.1:0-3875 GCA_966417555.1 uncultured Sphingopyxis sp. | reverse complement strand
ATATTGGCGGTCGCGCCGGCGAGCGCGGCGTTGCGGATCGTGGGCACGGTGAGCTTCAACCCCTCGACGAGCGGCAGGCGGCTCGACACCATCGTCGAGAGCGTGCGTGCAAAGCGCGCGGCATAAAGGTCGCGGAGCAGGCGGCCGAAGAGCGGCAGGCGAAGGAGGCGCGCATCGACCGCCGCCTTGAACGCGGGGCGACGCATCGCGGTGACCCAGCCAAAGCTCGCGGCCGCGATCAGCAACGCGATCAGCCACCACCAGTTGGCCGCAAAGCTGGAGATCGCGATCACCGCGCGCGTCAGGAACGGCAGTTGCTGGCCTGTATCGGTAAATTGCTCGACCACGCGCGGAACGACGAAGATCATCAGCGCGGCGACGACGCCGATCGCGACGATCGCAAGCACGATCGGATAGGCGAGCGCGGCGATCAGCTTGCCGCGCACTTCGGCCTGCCGTTCGAGCAGATCGGCGAGGCGCGCGAGGATCGTGGTGAGGCTGCCCGTCGTTTCGCCCGCAGCGACCATCGCACGATAGAGCGGCGGGAAGCTTCCCGGCTGGCGCCCCATCGCATCGGCGAGGCGGCGTCCTTCGAGCAGGCCGGCGTGGACATCGCCGATGACGGCGCGCGCGCTTTCGGCCTCGCTTTGCCGTGTCAGCGTGCGCAGCGCTTCCTCGAGCGGCGCGACCTCCGCGAGCGTGGCGAGCTGGCGGGTAAAAAGCGCGAGTTCCTTGCTGCTGAGCTTGTTCTTCCGAAAGGCAAGCAGCGAGCGGCCCGCGGGCTTCGCGCCTGCGGCCTCCACGGCGACGATATGGAATTTGCGCCGGATCAGATCGGCGCGCGCGGCATCGTCGTTGGCGGCGGTCAGCCGTCCCTTGCGCTCGCGGCCCTGGGGATCGATCGCCACATAGCGATAATCAGGCATCGACATCCTCGCGCCGCGCGATGCGGATCGCTTCCTCGGCGGTCGTCAGCCCCTTCGCAACCATCGATCGCGCTGCCGAGGCGAGCGTCGGCGACTTGAGGAAGGCATGTTTCGCGATCATCGCCTCGTCGCCGCCGGCGTAGATATAGCGGCGCACGGTTTCGTCGACCTTGATCGCCTCGAACACGCCGATGCGGCCCTTGAAGCCGGTGCCGCCGCACTGGTCGCAACCCTTGGGACGCCAGATGACGGTGCCGATATCGAGCCCGAGCATCGCGGCGATGCTGTTGTCGGCCTGCACGGGTTCGCGGCAATGGTCGCAAAGCTTGCGAACGAGCCGCTGTGCAAGCACCGCCCGCAGCGTCGAGGCGAGCAGGAAGGGTTCGACCTTCAGATCCTTGAGACGCGTGATCGCGCCGACGGCATCGTTGGTGTGGACGGTCGAAAGCACGAGGTGGCCGGTCAGCGACGCCTGCACGGCGATGTCGGCGGTCTCGCGGTCGCGGATTTCGCCGACCATCACGACATCGGGATCCTGGCGCAGGATCGCGCGAAGCCCCGCGGCGAAATCGAGCCCGACCTTGCTGTTGACCTGCGTCTGGCCGACGCCGTCGACGGCATATTCGACCGGATCCTCGACGGTCAGGATATTGCGTTGGCCGTCGTTGAGCTGCTTGAGCGCCGCATAGAGCGTCGTCGTCTTGCCCGAACCCGTCGGGCCGGTGACGAGGATGATGCCATTGGGTTCGGCGAGCGCCTCGCGCAAGATCCGGTCGGCTTCGCCCGACAGGCCGAGCACGTCGAAGTCGATGCCCGCGCTGTCCTTGTCGAGGATACGCATCACGACGCGCTCGCCCGCGCGGCTCGGCAGCGTCGAGACGCGGACGTCGACCGCCTTACCCGCGAGCGTCAGGCCGATGCGGCCGTCCTGCGGCACGCGGCGCTCGGCGATGTCGAGGCGCGCCATCACCTTGATGCGGCTGACGACGACGGGCGCGACGTGCGGCGGCATGCGCAAATGCTCGCGCAGCACGCCGTCGGCGCGCATGCGGACAACGAGTCCGCTTTCATAGGGTTCGATATGGATGTCGCTCACGCCCTGCCGCACAGCTTCGGCGATGATCGCGTTGATCAGGCGGATCGCCGGGGCGTCGTCGGCGCTGTCGAGCAGATCCTCGGCGCTGGGGATGCCGAGATCGAGATCGCTGCCGTCGAGCGACCCCGCCATCGCGGCGGCCGAGCTGTCGACCGCATAATGGTCGGAGAGCAACCGGTCGAAATCGGCGACATCGGCGGTCGCGACGCGCAGCGGCTGCGCGAGATAGCGTTTCACCTCGATCAACACCGCGGGATCGCTCCCGTCGCGCAAGGTCGCGAGCCACACGCCGTCCTCGCCCGGCGCGATCACGACGCCATGCGCGCGGGCGAAGCCGTAGGGAATATCCACGGGGGGAATGTCAACCGGCGCCGGAGGCGGCGCGGCCGGTTCGGTGTCGCTCACGGATGGTCTCCGGCAGGCGGTGCGGGGGCCTGCGAAATCGAGGGCGGGACGTCGGTGGGTGTCACGCTGCCGTCAGGGCCGCGGAGCTGGGGAAGATTGACCGGACCGACAGTGACGTCGGCGCTCGTCGGCGCGCTCGGTACCGGCGGCACGGCGCCCAGATAGTCGCGCACCAGCGTGTCGATCGCCGGCTCCCGATCGGGGTTCCGCTGGAGCTGGAAGTCGCGGATATAGCCGTAACGCCGCGCCGTGAGCGCGGCATTGTCCTCGCGATTGCGCAGGATCGTCGGGCGGATGAAGACCATGAGGTTGGTCTTCGCGCGTGTCCGGCTGCGCGACTTGAACAGCTCGCCGATGAGGGGGATGTCGCTGAGCAGCGGAATGCGTTCGATCGTCTTGCGCTCGTCGTCGTTGAGCAGCCCGCCGATCGCGAGGATTTCGCCGTCGTCGACGGTCAGCACGGTTTCGAACGAACGCTTGTTGAGGATGAGGTCGCTGTTACGCGACGACACCGGCCCTGCGACGCTCGACACCTCCTGGCGGAGGAAGAGCTTGACCTCGCCCGCGCCGTTGACCTGCGGCGTGACGTCGAGCTTGATGCCTACCTCCTCGCGCTGGACGGTGCGGAAGGCGTTGTCGAAATTGTCGCTGAGCGCCTCGCCCGTCGTGATCGGTACTTCCTGTCCGACGAGGAATTTGGCCGCCTGATTGTCGAGCGTGACGATATGCGGTGTGGCGAGCAGGTTCGACGTCGTGTCCGATTTCACCGCGTTGATGATCGCACCGAAAATCGTGTTCTTCCCGATGTCGCCCGCGAAACCCGCGAAGCCGCCGGTGGCCGACAGCAGCTGCGCCGCCGCGGCTTCCTGCAGACTGTCGCCGAGCGCGCTCGTCGTCTGGGTGACCACCGTTGTGCCGTCGACCGTCGTGGTTTCCTCATTGAGCTGAGTCGACGCATAGGCGCCGCCGAGCGTCAGGATATTGGGCGAGGCATTGCTGTAGCTCGTCGCTACGAAGGGAATATTCTTGCCGCCCAGCAGGAACTGCACCCCCAGCCGTTTCGCCGCGTCGTCGCCGATCTCGACGACGATCGCCTCGACGAGAACCTGCTGGCGGCGGCTGTCGAGCTGGCGGATCAGCTCGCCGAGCATGCGCTGCACTTCGCTGTTGGCGGCGATCAGTGGAATGGTCGTGTGATTGGCGCCGCCGCTTCCCACCGTGAACTGGCGCATCCCGCGGGCGATATCGACTGTCCCGTTCGGCGCCTGAGGAGCAAAGCGCTCGTAGATATGGTCGTGCCCGTTCAAGATCACGTCAACATTGTTGTCGTAGAGGAGGGGCCAGATATCGCGCATATTGTTCGCAGCGCGCCCACCGGAGCTGAATAATGGGATATGCCAGTACGCCAGCGTGCAGAAGTTCGAATGCGTCGCCAGCTCGTTCTGCAG
>CBJKNR010000378.1:0-3878 GCA_966417555.1 uncultured Sphingopyxis sp. | reverse complement strand
GAACTGGCGGCCGCGATCATAATTCTCCCCTCCCGCTTGCGGGAGGGGTCGGGGGAGGGTCTGTTTGGACAAGGGCTACAAACGACCAACTAAGCGCTCCCGCGAATTGCGACTGAACGCGACCGATGCGGAACGGAAGCTGTGGATGCAGCTCAGCGCGCGAAAAATTGCTGGTATCCGCTTCAACCGCCAATTCCCCATCGGCCCATTTATCTGCGATTTCGTCTCGCGATCGACCAAACTCATCATCGAAGTCGATGGCGGGCAGCACGCGGTTGATGTAGAAAAAGACAAAGCGCGCACGGCCTATCTGGAAGCACAGGGATATCGAGTGATCCGGTTCTGGAACAATGATGTGCTGGACCGGATCGAGGGTGTCGTGAGCGAGATCGAACGAGCGCTCGTAACATGCCCTCCCCCGACCCCTCCCATAAATGGGAGGGGAGAAGAATGACCCTCACCCCGCAATGGCTGGACGAACTCCGCTCGCGCATCACGCTGTCGTCGCTCATCGGCCGCACCGTGAAGATCACACGCGCCGGCCGCGAGTACAAGGCGTGCTGCCCCTTCCATAACGAGAAGACGCCCAGCTTCACGATCAACGACGAAAAGGGGTTTTATCACTGCTTCGGCTGCAGCGCGCATGGCGATGCGATCCGCTGGATGACCGACCAGCGCGGGCTGTCGTTCATGGACGCGGTGAAGGAACTCGCCGCCGAGGCCGGGATGGAGGTCCCCGCCCCCGACCCGCGCGCCGCGAAAAAGGCCGAGGAGCAGGCTAGCCTCCGCGACGTGACGCAGGCGGCCGCCGACTGGTTCGCGCAGCAGCTCGGCAGCAGCAACGGTGCGCCCGCGCGCGAATATCTCGCGAAGCGCGGCATTTCGGAGGCGACACGCAAGGCGTTCGGCTTCGGCCTTGCGCCCGAGAGCCGCAGCGCGCTCAAGGAAGCGCTGAAGAAATTCCCGACCGCGATGCTCGTTGAATCGGGGATGCTGATCGCCGTCGACGACAAGGAACCCTACGACCGCTTCCGCGGACGACTGATGATCCCGATTCGCGATGCGCGCGGGCGCGTGATCGCATTCGGCGGACGCATATTGGGCGACGGCGAGCCCAAATATCTCAAATCGCCCGACACCCCGCTCTTCGACAAGGGGCGCACGCTCTACAATCTCGACAAGGCGAGCCCCGCATCGCGGCAGACGAACCGGATCATCGTCGTCGAAGGCTATATGGACGTCATCGCGCTCGCCGAGGCGGGGATTGCCGACGCTGTCGCGCCGCTCGGCACCGCGCTCACCGAAAACCAGCTCGGGATGATCTGGCGCATGGTGCCCGTGCCCGTGCTGTGCTTCGACGGCGACAGCGCAGGCCAGAAGGCGGCGATGCGCGCCGCGATGCGCGCTCTTCCGCTACTCCGCCCCGGCTTCAGCCTGTCGTTCGCGACGCTGCCCGCCGGGCAAGATCCCGACGACATCGTCCGTGCGCGGGGTGCAACGGGCTTCATCGAAATCCTCGAAGAGGCGCAGCCGCTCGTCGCACGCCTGTGGGCGCACGAGGTCGCGGCGGGACCGCTCGCAACCCCGGAAGAGCGCGCCGCGCTCAAGACCCGCCTCCTCGCGCACGCCGACGCGATCCAGGACGCCGACGTCCGCCACCATTATCGCGAGGCGTTTCGCGAGCGGCTCGACGCCCTCTTCGCGCGCAAACAGCCCGAGCGCGGACCGCGCCAACCATGGACGCCGAATGCGGCCCGCGGGGGAGGTCGCCGCTTCACACCCGACCCGCGGCTGCAACCTCCGGCCGACGAAACGCGTTCCATCGGGCAGGCCGGAATTTCGGCGCCTTATATCGCGGCATTGATTGGCGGATTGCTGCGCTATCCCGAGGCGCTGCGCCGTAACGAGGAGGCGCTGACGCGTCTTCCGGTCGGTGATCCGGGCGATGCCGAACTGCTCGGCGTAATGCTTGACAGCGCAATGTGCCGGGAAGGGCTTGATTGCGAGGGGTTGCTTGCCATATTGGAGCCGATGAAAGTGTATAATAGGGCGACGACATTGCTCAGAGCCGACGGAATGCACTTCTCGTTCAATCGCAGGCTGGAAAGCAGTGACGAGGCCGCAGCGGCGCGCGAAACCGCGCTTCGCGACCTTGACGAATATATCGGCGTGCTGGTCACCCAGCCCGAAATCCGCGAGCGGCTGGCACAGGCCACCGCGGATTTCCAGCGCACGATGGATGACGAAGGCCTGGCGCGACAGCAGAAACTGCGCGCCATGGACGAGGAACTGACCCGCCGCCTGGCCGCGCTGTCCGAGAACAGCAGCCAGTAACGACCAGTAATTGCCCTTCAGGCAGGAAGAAGTGATGGCCACCAAGAACGACGCCGATACCGATGCCCCGCTGATCGACCTCAACGAGGCCGACGTCAAAAAGCTGATCGCGCGCGGAAAGAAGCGCGGTTACCTGACCTATGACGAGCTCAACGAGGCGCTGCCGCAGGACCAGATGTCGTCCGAGCAGATCGAGGACATCATGTCGGCGATTTCCGACATGGGCATCAACATCGTCGAAAGCGACGAGGATGTGCAGGAAGAGGCCGAGCAGGAAACCGACGACGATATCGACGTCAGCGCCGGCACCGGCTCGGTGTCGAACCCTGCGATCGAGAAGAAGAAGGAAACGGTCGATCGTACCGACGATCCCGTTCGCATGTATCTGCGCGAAATGGGCGCGGTCGAGTTGCTCAGCCGTGAAGGCGAAATCGCGATCGCGAAGCGCATCGAGGCGGGCCGCGACACGATGATCCTCGGGCTGTGCGAAAGCCCGCTGACCTTCAACGCGATCATCGAATGGTCGAACGCGCTCAACAATGGCGACATGCAACTGCGCGAGATCGTCGATCTGGAAGCGATGCTGTCGAAGGACCCCGCGCCCGAGAATCTCGACGAGGAAGGCGCCGAGGACGACGGCGAGATCAGCGAGAAGACCGCCGGCGTCTCGTTCAAGGACGAGGACGAGGTCGAGGAAGAGCCCGCCGCCGACGGCGACGACGAGGACGGCGAAGGCTCGTCGGGCAAGCGCGAGAGCTTCGAGGAGGATGAGGAGGACAACACGCTCAGCCTCGCCGCGATGGAAGAGTTGCTGAAACCCGACGCGCTCGAGAAGTTCGCGAACATCACGAAGAGCTTCAAGGCCTTCTCGAAGCTGCAGGAGGCGCGCCTCGAATCGCTCTCGGGCGGCGAGGAATTCCCCGCGGCGTCGGAGAAGAAATATCACAAGCTGCGCGAGGAGCTCACCGCGCAGGTCGAAAGCGTGCAGTTCCACGGCACCAAGATCGAATATCTCGTCGACCAGCTCTACAGCTACAACCGCCGGCTGACCGCGCTCGGCGGCCAGATGCTGCGCCTTGCCGAGCGCCACAAGGTACCGCGCAAATCGTTCCTCGACAATTATGTCGGGCGCGAGCTTGAGGAAAACTGGCTCGACGAGGTCGGCGGGATCGACAAGAAATGGGCCGCCTTCGCCGAGAATGAAGCCGGCGCGGTCGACCGCATCCGCATCGAGATTTCGGAAATCGCGCAGGCCGCAGGCATGAGCCTGACCGAATTCCGCCGCGTCGTGAACATGGTCCAGAAGGGCGAGCGCGAGGCGCGCATTGCAAAGAAGGAAATGGTCGAGGCGAACCTGCGCCTCGTGATTTCGATCGCGAAGAAATATACGAACCGCGGCCTGCAGTTCCTCGACCTGATCCAGGAAGGCAACATCGGCCTGATGAAGGCGGTCGACAAGTTCGAGTATCGCCGCGGCTACAAATTCTCGACCTATGCGACCTGGTGGATCCGGCAGGCGATCACCCGCTCGATCGCCGATCAGG
>CBJKNR010000377.1:0-3891 GCA_966417555.1 uncultured Sphingopyxis sp. | reverse complement strand
GGGCGTGCCCGGGCAAATGTACGACGCGCCTCTATATGGGCGCGCTCAACCGGCTGGATCTCAAGAAAAGCCGGACGCCGTCGACCGAACGCTGGATGGCGTTCGTGAAGGCGACGCCCGAGATCGACGGGGTCAATATCCACCCGCACATCCCCGCGATCGAGGCGTCGAAGCCCTTTCTCGATTATATCTTGCCGCGGATGCGGCCAGACCAGACATTCATCGTCACCGAATTCTCGCTCGTCTGGTGGTGGCAGCAGAATATGAAGGGCGTGGTAAACCCCGCCTTCGCCGACAAATATCAGGCGCCGCGCACCGCGCAGAACTGGCAGATCATCAAGGCGGCGCTGGAGACGCCTTTTCCCAGGGAGCAATGGGACGATTTCCTGCGGATGAGCCCCTGGTTCGAGAGCCGGAAGCATTATGTCGCCAACCAGATGAAGATGTTCCGCGAGACCGGCCGGCTCGCGGTCGCGACCTACGGCTTCAGGCAGGGAAGTTCGATGTCGAGGAATTTCGGACCCGACAAGACGCCATGGCTGCTCAACAGCGTGTTCGCGCCGGCGACGATCCGCAGGAATGCGGATGGCAGCGCGGCGCCGAACTATGTGATTTTTGACGATTTCAAGGCGCTCCAGAAGGGTAAATGACCGTGAAGATGAAAAGCTGGATCGCTGGCCTGTCCTTGGCGGCGCTGCCGCTGGCGCCATCTGCCGACGCGCAGCAGAAACTGAAAGCCGCGGTTGCCGACGATATTTTCGCCGACCATCCGTCGATGGACAGGAATGCGACGGTGATGCCCGCTCCCGATGCGAAGCCGGTGGCGCCAATCTTTGCCGAGCGGCCGATCGGCGACGCGTCGGTCGCGCGATTGCCCGGCGGCGGGTGGATTCTCACTGGTACGAGCTTGCGCAGCGGTGCGCGCCACGGCGTCGAACTGTGGACCTCGCCCGACGCGAAGACATGGACGCGCATCGGGCCGGCCAGGATTTCGGGCGAGGGCATCGCGCCGGGTGACGTGTCCGAACGCTATCTGGCGCCGTCGGCAACGGTCGCCGGCGACAAGCTATACCTTGCTTTCTCCGACAAGACGGGCTGCGCGCGTGTGGCGACGGGACTGGCGGCGCAGCCGGGTGGCGCATTCAAGGCTTCGCCGTGCCTCGTCGAGGACGCGTCCGACGCCTCGCTGTTCGTCGACGAGGACGGCGCCGGCTATCTTCTCTGGGGCGGCGGCTATATCGCGAAGCTCGCGCCCGGTTTTGCGAAGCTTGCCGAGGCGCCGCGCTTCCTGAAGCCCGATCAGGCGCTGTTCGCCAAACACCCGCCGGTCGGCAAGGACTGGCCGGTGCGCACGCGCGTCGGCACGCACGGCGCGACGATGTTCCGCGACGGCGACCGCTATGTCCTCGCGGCGGCCGAGGTCACCGGGCGGATGCGCACCGCGACCGAGGATCTGTTCATGGCCGAGGCGCCGACTCCCTACGGCCCGTTCTCGATGCGCATGCTTGCTGTTCCGCACGCCGGACGCGGTTCGCTCGTCCGTACCGACGACGGCAGGCTCGCCGCGGCCTATAATCCGAAATGCGACGACGGCTTCGCGATGTTCTGCGAGCAGGTCGGGCTGGTGCCGCTCGAACGCGCGCCCGACGGGCGGCTGCGGCAGGCGGCATCGGTGATCACCGAGGACAGCGCGGTCGCGGGGCGAAAGGCGCTGGTCACCAGCGAGACGATGCGCGATCCGTCGGTGACGCTCGGCGGCGACGGCTTCTACTATCTCGTCGGGACGCTCGACGGCTATGGCTATCACAAGCCCGACGGCGGCGTGAAATTGTGGCGCTCGTCGGACCTCAAGCAATGGGACGAGGTCGGCTTCATCTGGAAGTGGGAAGGCATGGGCTATGATTTCGGCACGAATATCGCTGAACTCTGGGCGCCCGAGATCATGTGGTCGGCGCGCGACAAGACCTATTACCTTGCCTTTTCGGTGATGGAGAAGGGGGTCGGCGGCAAGACCTGGCTCTATCGCTCCACGACCGGCAAGGCCGAAGGGCCTTACGAGAATGTGACCGGGAGCTTCTTCGTCAAAGGCATCGACGGCTTTCCGTTCGAGGATGACGACGGCCTCTATTTCCTGTGGGGCGGTGGCAGCATCGGCAAGCTCAACGCCGCACGGAGCGGCTTCGAGGGGCCCGTGCGCCAGCTTGTCGACGTCGATGGCGATCATGTCGGTTACGAAGGCAACGGGTTGATCAAGGCGAATGGCGTCTATTTCCTGACCGGCGCCGAATGGCACGGCCCGCTGCGCACGCACGGCACTTACGACATGATGTACGGCACCTCGAAAAGCCTGTTCGGCCCCTATGCGCAGCGCCGCATGGGGGCGCCGCACGGCGGCCACGGCACGGCGTTTCGCGACAAGGAAGGGCGCTATTGGTACACGATGTTCGGCAACGACCCGACCGCGCCGTGGCGCATGCAGTTCGGGCTGGTGCCGATCGACATCGGCGATACCGAATCGATCGGCGTGCCCCGGATCGACGCCGCGCGCGACTAGGCGCGCGTACCGGTTTTTACGGCTCTCCCAGATGCCCGCCATTCCTGTCGGGATGGCGGGCTTTTTGGGGTCAGCGCGCGCGGCGCGCGTGGTCAGTGAGGATTTGCACCCAGGCATCGGCGAAGGCGCGCTGGCCCACGCCCGCGAAATGGCAGCGGTCGTAGCGATTTTCCGGCGGCACCAGCAGGTTCGTCGCGGGACCCGCGAACAGGCCCTTCGCGGGATCGACCAGCCCGCGCTGCGCGGTGGTGATCGCATCCTCGTCCTTCCAGTCGCCGGGCTGGCCGCAGCGGCTGCCGACCGAGATGAAGATCGGTGCGTCGACTTTGGCTGTGCGCAGACTCGCGGCGAGCGATTCGAAGCTCGCGGCATAGTTGGCGCTGCTCGTGCCGAGGTTGAGATCGCGTTCGCCCTGATGCCACAGGAAATGGGTGACGCGATAATGGCGCTGCAGGTCGGTGATGACGCCGAGCATCATGCGGTTGAGGTCGCCCCCCTCCTGCCAGCGCGCGATCCTGGTGCCGCCGATGCCAGTCGTCACGATGATCACGCGGTCGAAGAGTCCGGCTTCGACCAGCCGGTCGGCGAGCGGGGTCCAGCTTTCGCCGCGCATCCCGGTCGCGCCGAGCAGCGGCGATCCGGCGGGATAGCAGTGACCCGCAAAATAGTTGAAGGTCTTGCCCGGATGCGCGCTCGAAAACTGTTCGGCGCCATGATTGGCTGAATTGCTCTGTCCCGCGATCAGCAGGACGGCGGTGCGCTCGGTCTGGCGCGGGCATGCGATGGCTTCGCGCCCGGAGACTTCGACGACGCGGCCGAGTTCGTCCTTGCGATATGTATCGCCCGGCGCAGGCTGCGGGTCGGCGGCATGCGCGATGGCGATGCCGACCGACGCCGCAAGGAGGAGGGCGAAGGCCTTGTTTGCTGAACGCATCTTGGTCTCCCGCACGAAAGTCAGAACCGGAACGGCGCGACGGTGCGCCGCTCGGCGACGAGGAAGGCGTCGGCGACAAGCTGGAGCGGGCGGATGTCGACGTCGCTCTTGCCCGCCGCGACCAGCTCGGCGAAGCGCGTGTAGAGGCGCGGATATTCGCGGTCTTCGCGGATGGCCGGCTCGTCGCCCGGCAGTTCGAGCACGCTGCCGCCCATTGACAGCCGCAAGGTGCCGGTGTCGGTTTCGACTTCGATATCCCAGCTTTGCGGTCCCGTTTGCAGGAAGTCGAGGTCGGCGGTCACCGGGGCATCGCCGCTGCGCATCGTCGTCGTCGCGGCGATCGGCGAGCTGCGCCCGTCGGGAATGTCGATACGCGCCGCGTCGAGAAGCAGCGGCGCGGGAA
>CBJKNR010000376.1:0-3913 GCA_966417555.1 uncultured Sphingopyxis sp. | reverse complement strand
TTCCACCCCTTGTCCGCCGCCAGCCGGCGCACGAGCGAAAAGCCGTTCGAATGGACGCCCGACGAGGCGAGACCGAGGATCACGTCGCTCGCCGCAACCTTGTCGGCGGTCAGCACAGACTCGCGCTCGACCGCGCCGACGCAAAAGCCCGCGAGGTCGTAATCGCCGTCCGAATACATCCCCGGCATCTCGGCGGTCTCGCCGCCGATCAGCGCGCAGCCGGCCTGCTTGCAGCCCTCGGCGATGCTCGCGACGACTTCGGTCGCGACTTGGTTGTCGAGCTTGCCCGTCGCATAATAGTCGAGGAAGAACAGCGGCTCGGCGCCCTGCACGATCAGATCGTTCGCGCACATCGCAACGAGGTCGATCCCGACCCCGCCATGCTTGCCCGCTTCGATGGCGAGCTTCAGCTTCGTTCCCACCCCGTCGTTCGCCGCGACGAGCAGCGGATCGTTGAACCCCGCCGCCTTCAGGTCGAAAAAGCCGCCGAACCCGCCGAGGTCGGCGTCGGCGCCGGGACGGCGCGTCGCACGGGCGAGCGGGGCAATGGCACGGACCAGCGCATTGCCGGTCTCGATCGATACGCCGGCCCCAGCATATGTGTAGGAGGCGGGTGAGTTGTGCTTGGAATCCATGGCACGCGCGACTAACGGTTTCAGCCGATAATTGCCATGATTTCCTTGTCGGGGCCCGCGCTTTTGGGCAAAGCATAGAGAAGATATGATTTCGGCCGCTTTCCCCCGCCTCGTCCCAAGCTCCTCCTTCGACGCCATACGTCCCCGCGACTGGCGCTGGGCCACGCTTTTCGCCCTTCTGCTTGCGATTCTGCTCGCGGGTATCGTCGACGGACAGATCACGCGGGGCGACCGGGGCATCACCCCGATCAACAGCAGCGGCGATTTCCTCGCGAGCGGCATCCTCGTCGATGTCACCGGCGACAATGCCGACGACGCGCGCTCCAAAGGCTGGCGCGAGGCGCAGCGCAAGGGTTGGGCGCAGCTTTATCGCAAGCTGAACGGCAGCGACGGTCCCGCGCTCGGCGATTCGGTGCTCGACGGGATCGTCACCGCGATCGTCGTCGAGGAAGAACAGATCGGTCCGCGCCGCTATGTGGCAAAGCTCGGCGTCCAGTTCGACCGCGTCCGCGCCGGCCAGATTCTCGGCGTCAGCGGCCGCACGCTGCGTTCGCCACCTTTGCTTGTCATCCCCGTCTATTCGGTCGACGGCATCCCGCAGGTATTCGAACAGCGCAGCGCCTGGCAGCGCGCCTGGGCCGAATATAATACGGGGCAGAGCGCGATCGACTATGTCCGCACCGCGGGCACCGGCGCCGACACGCTGCTGCTCAACGCCGGGCAGACCGGTCGCCGCGGCCGCGTCTGGTGGCGCGTGATCCTCGACCAATATGGCGCCGCCGACGTGCTGACGCCGATCGCGCGCGTCGAATATTCCTACCCCGGCGGACCGATCAAGGGCTATTTCACCGCGCGCTTCGGCCCCGATAGCAAGCTGATCTCCAGTTTCACGATGACCGGCCCCAGCCCGGCCGCGCTGCCCGACATGATGGAAAAGGCGGTCGCGCAGATGGACCGCATCTATATCGACGCGCTTGCGGCAGGCATCCTCAAGACCGACACCTATCTTGTCCTCGAAAAACCCGTTGAAAAAGAGGATTTGCCGGAAGACGTCGGGGCGACGGATGAAGAGGCGCTGCCGACCGAAACCGACGGGAGCGTGCCGACGGCGGCGGCTCCCGGCGTCCAGGGCTTCACCGTCCAGTACAGCTCGCCCGATGTCGATTCGGTCACCGCCACCGAGCGCGCGGTTGCCGGCGCTCCGGGCGTCCAGTCGGCCTCGACCACCAGCCTCGCGCTTGGCGGCACGTCGGTGATGCGGGTCACCTTCCGCGGCGACCTTGCCGCGCTTCGCGCCGCGCTCGCCGCGCGCGGCTTCACGGTGCAGGAGGGCGGCGGCCAGCTGCGGATCAGCCGCTGATGGCCCGCAGACCTTCCGGTCAGATCGCCCTGCCGCTCGACTGGAACGCAGGCGGCGCCAGCGACGGTCCGCTGATCGTCGGCACGAGCAACGCCGATGCGGTGCGCTACCTGCGCCATGTATCGACCTGGCCGGTGCGCACTGCGGTGCTCACCGGTCCGCACGGATCGGGGCGCAGCCTGATGGGCCGGATGTTCGCGCAGGACACCGGCGGACGCGTGATCGACGGGCATGACAGCGTTTCGGAAGAAGAAATCTTCCACGCCTGGAACGCCGCACAGGCAAGCGGTACGCCGCTGCTGATCATCGCCGACGCGCCGCCCGCGGAATGGCAGGTCGCGCTGCCCGACCTTCGCTCGCGCCTTGCGGCGGTGCCCGTGCTCACGATCGGCGATCCCGACGATTGTCTCGCGCGCGACCTGATCGAGGCGCTTTTCGCGCGGCGCGGGGTGGCCTTGGCGCCCGGCGTCGCCTCCTATATCGTGCCGCGGATGGAACGCAGCTATGCCATGCTCCACCGCGTCGTGGCGGCGCTCGATGCGGCATCGCTCGAACAGGGGCGGCGCCTCGGCGTCCGTCTCGCGCGTGAAACATTGCTGTCACAAGGGCTGATCGACCCCGATCTCCTCGAAAGGCAGGATGGAACGATATGTCGATAGCCGGTGGATCTCTTCGCGCCGACAATGATGCTGACACGGCGGGCCCGGATTTCGGCCCCGAACGCTTTTTCAACCGCGAATTGTCCTGGCTCGCCTTCAACCGGCGGGTGATGGAGGAGGCGCGCAATCCCGCGCACCCGCTGCTCGAACGCCTGCGTTTCCTGTCGATCTCGGGCAGCAACCTCGACGAATTTTTCATGGTCCGCGTCGCGGGGCTCAAGGGCCAGCAGCTTCAGGGGATCGACGACCCGTCCGCCGACGGCCGCACGCCGGGCCAGCAACTCGCCGAGATTGAGGCCGAGGTGAACCGGCTCGTCGACCAGCAGCAGAGCGAATGGCAGCTGCTGCATCGCCAGCTCGCCGAACAGGGCATCGTCGTTCATGGCGCGGGCTCGAACAAGGAAGCACTCCGGGCCGCGCTGCGCCAATATTTTATCGACCAGATTTTCCCGATCCTGACGCCGCAGGTGCTCGATCCGGCGCATCCCTTTCCGTTCATCCCGAACCGCGGTCTCGGCGTCATCTTCGACCTCCAGCGCAAGGCAAACGGCGAGACGGTTCGCGAACTGGTGATGATTCCGGCGTCGCTGGCGCGCTTTGTACCGGTTCCCGGCGAGCCGAGCGCCTTCGTCCCGATCGAGTATCTGATCGAGCTATTCGGCGATCTCCTGTTCCCGGGCTTCATGATCCGCTCATTGGGCGTGTTCCGGATCATCCGCGACAGCGATATCGAACTCGAGGAAGAGGCCGAAGATCTCGTCCGCCTGTTCCGCACCGCGATCCGTCGCCGCCGCCGCGGCCGCGTGATCCTGATGGAGCTGGAGGCGGACATGCCGGCCGAAATCGCCGCGGTCCTCAACGCGGACATCCAGGGGCACGAGGCGATCGTCGCCAAGATCGGCGGCTTCATCGGCCTCGCGGCCCTTTCCGCATTGGTCGACGTTGACCGTCCCGACCTCAAATTCCCCGCCTATTCGCCGCGCTTTCCCGAACGCATCCGCGAACATGGCGGCGACTGTTTCGCGGCGATCCGCTCGAAGGACATCGTCGTCCATCACCCCTATGAGAGCTTCGACGTCGTCCTCTCCTTCCTGCGGCAGGCCGCAGCCGACCCCGACGTCGTCGCGATCAAGCAGACGCTCTACCGCGCGGGCAACCAGTCGCCGGTGATCCGCGCGCTGATCGAGGCCGCCGAAGCCGGCAAGTCGGTCACCGCGGTGGTCGAACTCGAGGCGCGCTTCGACGAGGAGCAGAATCTG
>CBJKNR010000375.1:0-3919 GCA_966417555.1 uncultured Sphingopyxis sp. | reverse complement strand
TTCGCCTTGTCGAGTTCGATCGCATAGTCGACCGCATCGCGCGCGCCGAGCGTATCGGCATTGGCGTCGCGAAAACGCGCGACATCGACCCACAGGCCCGAACTCTGCGGCAGTTCGTGCACTGCGCGATCATAGGCCTCCCGCGCCGCCGCCAGATCGCCATTGCCGAGGTGGACGTCGCCCGCGACCCACGCCGCCTCGCCCATCATCTCGGGCATGATCGGTCCCTCGTCCAGCGTCGCGAGCGCACGCGCGCCCTCGCCCTGCAGCGCATAGGCCCGCGCCAGGAGCGGGCGGAGCGCCGTGTCGTTGGCGCCGGCGTCCAGCGCGCCCTTCACCGCGGCCTCGGCACCTACGCCGTCGCCGAGCCGGATCGCGACGCGCGCCAGCTCGACCTGCCGCACGATATTTCCCGGATCGTCGGCGATCGCCGCCCGCAAAGCTGTGCGGCGCCGTTCATCGGCCTCGCGCGGTGTGTCGACGCGCACACCGTCGCATCCAGCCAGCAGGGCTGCCAGCGTCACCGCCAAGACCAAGGCCCTCATTTCTCGTCACCCTGAACGTGTTTGGCGATTATCCGTTTGTCATCCGTAATTTCGTCATTGCGAGCGGGGCGAAGCAATCCAGAGCGGTTTACGCCACTCTGGATTGCTTCGCTGCGCTCGCAATGACGAAGGAAGAAGGCGCTTCCTCGCCTCATTCAGCCCTGCATCCGATACTGTTTCAGCAGGTCATAGAGCGTGGGGCGGCTGATCCCGAGCAGCTTGGCCGCGGCCGAGATATTGCCCTCGCTCTGCGTCATCGCGCGGCGGATCGCGACGCGGTCGGCTGCCTCGCGCGCGCTGCGCAGGTTCAGCCATGCCTCCTCGTCGTCCGCATCGCCCCCGGCCATGTCCAGATCCTCGCGCATCACCAGCTTGCCGTCAGCCATGATAACGGCGCGCTTGATGCGGTTTTCAAGTTCGCGGACATTGCCCGGCCAGCGCCCCTCGTCGATCGCCTGCAGCGCGTCGGGCGCAAAGCCGCGCACGCCGGGGTTCATCTCGGGCGCATATTGGTGGAGGAAATGCCGCGCGAGCAGCACCGCATCGCCCGGCCGCTCGGCGAGCGACGGGATCTTCACCACCATCTCGGCAAGGCGGTAGTAAAGATCGTCGCGGAAACTTTGCTCTGCAATCATCGCATCGAGATCGCGGTGTGTTGCGCAAACGATCCTTGTATCGACCGCAATCGGCTTGCGGCCGCCGATGCGCTCGATCGTCCGCTCCTGCAGGAAGCGCAGCA
Source organism: uncultured Sphingopyxis sp. (assembly GCA_966417555.1). Taxonomy (GTDB): domain Bacteria; phylum Pseudomonadota; class Alphaproteobacteria; order Sphingomonadales; family Sphingomonadaceae; genus Sphingopyxis. Next base: position 2,635 of record CBJKNR010000375.1, on the reverse strand, counting down.
GCTTGACCTGCAGCGGCAGCGGAATGTCGCCGACCTCGTCGAGGAACAGCGTGCCGCCATGCGCCAGCTCGATCTTGCCCTCGGTCGTCTTGACCGCGCCGGTGAAGGCGCCCTTCTCGTGCCCGAACAACTCGCTTTCGAGCAGATTCTCGGGAATCGCGGCGCAATTGATCGCGACGAACGCCCCGTCGCGGCGCGCGCTCGCCTCGTGCAGCCCGCGTGCGAGCAATTCCTTGCCGGTGCCGCTCGCGCCGAGCAGCATCACACTGACGTCGAGGTTCGCGACGCGCTCGATCGTGCGCGCGACCTTCAGCATCTCGGGCGCGCCGGTGATCATGCCGCCGAGCACGCGATTGTCGCTCGCGCCCTGCTGCGCCAGTCGCGCATTCTCGACCTCGAGCTCGCGGACGTGAAAGGCGCGCGCGACGATCAGCCCCAGCGCGTCGATGTCGATCGGCTTCTGATAAAAATCCCACGCGCCGCTCGCGATTGCCGAGAGTGCGCTCGCACGCTCGCCGTGCCCCGAGACAACGATCACCTTAGTGTCGGGTTTCGCCTCGAGGATCGCCTGCAGCGTCCGGAACCCCTCGCGCGTCCCGTCGGGGTCGGGCGGCAGGCCAAGGTCGAGCGTCACCACATCGGGTTCCTCGGCGCGCAGCAGCTCGATCGCCGCATCATGATCGCCTGCGACGTGCACCTGATAATCCTCATACGCCCATTTGAGCTGCGCCTGCAGCCCGGGGTCATCCTCGACCACCAGCAATTTGCGCAAATCGGTCCCGTTCCCGGTCATCTATGTCCCACTTTCACCACGCGGGAATCGCCCCCGCTATCGCTGCGCGCATCGGCAAGCGGCAGCCACAGGGTGAAGCTGCTTCCCTTGCCCGGCTCGCTCGCAACCTCGATCGCGCCTCCCATCGCCTGCGCGATCTGCAGCGCCTCGAACGCGCCAAGGCCAAACCCCGATTCCTTGGTCGACACGAACGGCTTGAACAGCTCGTCGCGGATGAACTCGCGCGTCATGCCGCAGCCCTGGTCGATCACGTCGATGCGCACGCGCCCCTGTTCGGTGACCGCGACGACCTGCACCGGCGTTTCGGGTGCCGAGGCGTCGATCGCATTGGTCACCAGATGCTGGACGATCTGCCGGACCGCGCCCGCCTCGGCCCAGGCCGACAGACCCGCCTGACAGCCGACGAACAGCGCGCGGCGCGCGCGCATTTCGGCGGCGATCTCGTTCAGCACCGGCTCGACGAGCGTCCGCCCCGCGCCCGTGGCGGGGCCGCGCTCGCGCGGCGACAGGCGGACGAGAAGATCCGACAGGCGGCCGGCCGAAATCTTCAGCGTCTCGATCATGTCCGCGCGAAAATCGGCCTTGTCGGCGTGGCGCTCGGCATTGCGCGCGAGCAGCCCGATCTGGCTCGCCAGATTCTTGATATCGTGCATGATGAACGCAAAGCGGCGATTGAATTCGTCGAATCGCCGCGCCTCGGACAGCGCGCGCTGGCTCTGCGATTCGGCCAGATAGCTCGCCGCCTGCTGCCCCGCGATGCGCAGCACGTCGAGATCTTCCCAGTCGAGCGCGCGCGACACGGGCGGGCGGTGCAGCACGACGATCGCGATCATCCGCTGGAAATGCAGCACCGGCACCACGACCCACGCGCGCGTGTCGGCGATCAGCCAGTCGGGAATCGCCAGATCCTCGCTCCCCTGCCCGCGGCGTTCGGCATCGAGATCGACGATATGCCGCGTCTCCTGCAGCATGAAGGCCGATCGCAGCGAAAAGCTCGCATCCTCGGCCGTCCCGCCCGGCCAGTGCCATTGCTCGGCGATGCGAAAGCCGCCCGACGCGCCCGGCAGCATCAGCAGCGCACCCGGGCTGCCCGTCAGCTCGGCAAGCGCCTTGGCGACGCGGCGATAGAGGTTGCGGTCGTCGTCGCCGTCGCGCGCTTCCTGCCCCGGAATCTGCCCCAGCGTCGCGGTGAAGCGCATCCACTCGGCGCGATAGTCATAGCGATGTTCGAAGAAATGCTTGGAGATCATCACCGACAGCCATGCGCGCGATCGCGAGGACGCCAGCAGCAATCCGCCCGCACCCAGCGCGACCGCGAGCGAGATCGCCTGCGCCAGCTCGGCATAATCTCCGCCGGCCACCCGCGCGACGGCGCCGGTCAGGGCGATCACGATCAGATAGATCGCGCCGCCCAGCAGGATCATGGTCCGCGTCGCCGCGGTACGCGACAGGCGCATCCGGTCGCGCCCGGCATCGAGCGCGGCGACGACATAGGCCGGGAGGGTCAGCAAAGCGACCGCCGGCAAAAGGTCGCGCAGCATCGATGCGGTTTCGCCGGTCAGCGCCCCGATCAGCTGGACATTGACCTCATAGGCCCACAGCATCGCAAAGCCGGCCGCGACCGCCATCACCGGCTTGCGCTGCCCCGCGCTCGCATGGCGGACCCCGCCGTCGATGAGCAGCAATCCGCCGATCGCGACGATCATTGCGGCCAGGGTCAGCGTCGGCGCCATCCACGGCTCGGCCGCCGCGCCCGCGCGCAGATGCGCCGTCGCCCCCAAAAGGAGCGTCAGCGCGCAGATCGTCACGAGCATCCGCAGGATAAGGCGCAGCGGCCGCAAC
>CBJKNR010000374.1:0-3919 GCA_966417555.1 uncultured Sphingopyxis sp. | reverse complement strand
CGCAACCCGGCTTGGTCATCGGCTACGCAGCTGCGCCCGAGCACGCGTTCGGGCTGGCCATTGGCATAGACCCACTGGGCGATCTTCTCATACATCCATGCCGCCATGCCGACCGGCGAGTCGACCAGCGAATAGCCGATCGTCTGCGGCCGCGTGTTCATCATCGCAGCATAGGCCGAATTGTCGCGGTAGAAGACTTCGAGCTGGTCGAACGCGCCTCGTTCCTTCGCCGTCAGTCCTGCGGGCGCCGGATCTCCCGCCGCGAGCGTGCGGGCGACATCGGCGGGGACCACGGCGGGCATGTTGAGGTGGATGCCGGCGAGCCCCGGTACATGCTGGAGCGCCATGCGCTGCGAGATGACCGATCCGCAATCGCCGCCCTGGCTGACGTAGCGGTCATAGCCGAGGCGCAGCATCAGCGTCGACCAGGCGCGCCCGATATGATCCGAGCCCCAGCCGGGCACCGTCGGCTTGCCCGAAAAGCCGAAGCCCGGGATCGACGGGATGACGAGGTGAAAGGCGTCTTCCGCCTTTCCGCCATGCGCGGTCGGGTTGGTGAGGGGATCGATCACTCGCATGAATTCGAGGATCGATCCCGGCCAGCCGTGCGTCAGGATCATCGGCATCGCCTCGTCATGGCGCGAGCGGACGTGGATGAAGTGGATGTCGAGCCCGTCGATTTCGGTGATGAACATCGGCAACGCGTTCAGCCGTGCCTCGACCTTGCGCCAGTCATAGTCGCCAGCCCAATAGCGCATCATGGCCTCCAGCGTCTGACGGCGCACGCCCTGGCTGTCGTCGGCGACCGGCTGCGTATCGGCCCAGCGTGTCTTGCCGACGCGGCGCTTCATCGCGGCGATGTCGGCGTCGGGGATTGCAATTTTGAAGGGGCGGATCGCGGCATTCGCTGCACGGGCGATGGACGGGCTTGCGGCGATCGCGCCGAGCGCGGCGGCGCCGGTCACGAAACCTCGGCGTGACGGGGTGAAATCTCCAGGCAAATCTCGTCTCCTTGTCGGCAGGAAGGGGTGACCAGGAGACATAGCGACATTGGCGGTAGCCGCCCGTTAGGCGCGGTGAGGCGTTGTTAGCCCGGCGATGCACAAACTAACGGGCGAGGGCGGCGACTAACGTGCGGCAAGCCCGGGATGGCCTACATCGGTGCAACCGGAGCGTTGGAACCGGCTGCAATGGAGGCAGGCATCATGGCCAAGAGACGATCGATCGGATTTATCGCGGCGGCACTCGTCGCCGCAAGCGCGGCCACCGCTGCCTGCTTTGGCGACGCCCTCGGCATAGCCCATGCGCAAAGCGCGCCGTTCGGTGCGACCTCGCGGCCGGTGGACGTGCTGGAAGCCGCAAAGCCCTGGCTCAGCCCCGTTCCCGGAGGCCCACAAGCGCTGCGCGGGAAGGTCGTGATCGTGAACTTCTGGACCTATTCGTGCATCAATTCGCTGCGCGCGCTGCCCTATCTTCGCGCGTGGAACGAACGCTATGGCGACAAGGGCCTTGTTGTGGTCGGCGTCCACGCGCCTGAATTCGCGTTCGAGCATGACGCCGCGAAGGTTCGGCTGGCGGCGAGCGAGCTCAAGGTCGGCTATCCGAACCTGCAGGACAATGATTATGCAGTGTGGCAGCGCTTCGCGAACGAGGGATGGCCGGGCTTCTATTTCATCGACGCCGAGGGGCGCGTCCGCGGCTATCGTATCGGCGAGGGTGATTATGCGAGCGGGGAGCAATTGATCCGCAAGCTCCTCGCGGAAGCGGGTCACGATCTTTCGAACGTTCGCGTCGCTCCGATTACCGGCACCGGCGTCGAGGCCGAAGCGGACTGGGCCCATCTGGGGTCGCCCGAGGCCTATATCGGCTATGACAAGGCGGCAAATTTCCGGTCGCCCGGCGGGCTGCGAAAGGACAGGGCCGCCACTTATGTCGCGGCAGCGAATCTCGACCCTAACAGCTGGGACTTGGCCGGCAAATGGTCGGTCGGCCGCGAGTTTGCGACTCTGGGCGGCGCAGCAGGTGCGATCCGCTTTCGCTTTCATGCCCGCGATGCCCATCTCGTTCTGGGCGGCGCCCCCGACGGCCGGCCGGTTCGCTTTCGCGTGACGATCGATGGCGCGGCGCCCGGCGCCGATCATGGTACCGACGTCGATGCCGAGGGCTGGGGCGAGGTTCGCGAGGACCGTCTCTACCAGTTGGTGCGGCAGAGAGGTGCGGTCGAGGACCGCACGCTGACGGTCGAATTCTCGGGTCCGGGGGTTCGGGCTTATGTCTTCACCTTCGGCTAGCACAGCCGCCGACAGGAAAGTGTACCAGCGAAACTTGTACCCTCAACGGCTTGGACAGGCGAAAGCTTTCTGCCACAGGTCGAGGCGCCAGCGCGATGCCGCAACGGCATCGGAGCCAAGGGCGCGGGGACAAGGGCAGCGTGACGAACAGCGAGAGACTCGGCGATCAATTGGCCTTCGGGCCATTCTGCCTGTGGCCCGACGAAAGGCTGTTGACGAGGGACGGCGAGCCGCTGCCCATCGGCGGACGCTCGTTCGATCTTCTCGTCGCCCTGATTGAAAAGCCCGGTGCGGTGCTGTCGAAGCGCGACCTTCTGAAACGCGTGTGGTCCGATGTGGTCGTCGAAGACGGCAGTCTCCGCTTTCACATGGCCGGTCTCCGAAAATTGCTTGGCGATGGGCAGGACGGCGCCCGCTATATTGCGACACAGGTCGGCGTGGGCTACGCCTTTGTCGCGCCAGTCGAACGGCGAACGGCCGCGGGCGGCGCATCTGGCGCGGTAGAGCCGATGGCTGACGGGATCGGTGACGGCCGCGCGCCGAACCTGCCGCCGAAGTCGCATCTGGTCGGACGCGAGCGCGATGTGGAATTGCTCGGCGAGCGGATCGCCGCTACGCCTCTCTTCACGATTGTCGGTCCGGCGGGGGTGGGCAAGACGTCGCTCGCGGTGGAAATCGCGCATCGGAGAGCTCCCGACTTCGACGGCCATGCCGCCTTCGTCGACTTCGCGATGCTCGAGGACCCGGCGGTCGTCCCGTCGATGATTGCCGGAGCGATGGGCATTGCGGTCGATGGCGACGATCCGCTCGCCGTGATCCTCGGCCACGTCCGTGATCGCCGCTTCCTCCTCGTCCTCGACAATTGCGAACATCTGATCGAACCGACCGCGACGATCGCCGAGCGCTTCATCGACGATGCGCCGCTCATGCGCGTGATCGCTACGTCGCGCGAGCCGCTGCGAGTGCGCGGCGAGCATGTGCATCGCCTGGGAGCCTTGTCCTATCCCGAGGTTACCGGCGGTCTGACGACCGACCAAATCCTTGCCTATCCGGCGGTTGAGCTCTTTTGCTCGCGCATCGCCGCCGCCGACAGTGATTTCGTCCCGGACGAGGCGACGGCGCGCCTCGCCGCAGACGTCTGCCGGCGGCTCGACGGTATGGCGCTGCCGATCGAGCTCGTCGCTGTGCGTGCGGCGACCCACGGCATCCAGGCGACTGCGCGCCAACTCGGCGAGCGCTTCAGTCTCGGCTGGTCGGGCCGGCGAACCGCCCAGCGGCGCCAGCAAACGCTTCAGGCGACGCTCGACTGGAGTTATGACCTGCTATCGGCGCTCGAAAGGATCGTGTTCGAGAAGCTCTCGATTTTCGTAGGTCCCTTCTCGATCGATGCGGCGCTCGACGTCGCCGCTGACCGAATATCGGGATCGGACGAAGTCGCACTGGCGCTGGACGAGCTGGCGTCAAAGTCGCTTGTCGCAGTCAATCGCGCCGGCGGTGCCGGCATCTATCGCCTGCTCGAAATGACGCGCGCCTATGCCCGCGAAAAACTGCGCGCGCGGGGAGGCGGCGAATATGCCGCAGCGGCGCGCCGGCATCGCTGCTGGTCATCGACATCGACCATTTCAAGC
>CBJKNR010000373.1:0-3933 GCA_966417555.1 uncultured Sphingopyxis sp. | reverse complement strand
CAGCGGCGTTCAAAGCGACCTTCGATTTCGCGGACTTCCGCTAACCACGTCGTACACCCCGGCGAAAGCCGGGGCCCACGGCAACATATCGCTGGACCCCGGCTTTCGCCGGGGTGCACGAGGTTCCGTCTTTCGTGCGAATGACGAAGGGGTATAGAGCTCGCCATGAACATCCCCACCTCCCCCGTCTGGCACCCCTTCACCCAGCACGGCCTCGGCGACCCCATCCCGCTGATTTCACACGCCAAAGACGCGAAGCTCTACGCCGCCGACGGCCAAAGCTGGATCGACGCCATCTCGAGCTGGTGGGTCACCACCCACGGCCACGCGCACCCGCGCATCATGGCCGCGATCCGCGCGCAGACCGAAAAACTCGACCAGCTCATCTTCGCCGGCTGGACCCACGAGCCCGCCGAAAGCCTCGCCGCCGAACTGGTCCGCATCACGCCCGATCCGCTCACGCGCGTCTTCTTCTCGGATTCGGGCTCGACCAGCGTCGAGGTCGCGCTCAAGATGGCGCTCGGCTATTGGTTCAACATCGGCGAGCCCCGCCACCGCGTCCTCGTCCTCGAACACAGCTATCACGGCGACACGATCGGCACGATGTCGGTCGGCGAACGCGGCGTCTACAACCGCGCGTGGCAGCCCTTGCTGTTCGACGTCGACACCATCCCCTTCCCGCACGAAGGTTTGGAACAAGCGACGCTCGACGCGCTCGAAGCCGCCTGTGCCCAAAAGCCCGCCGCCTTCATCGTCGAACCGCTCATCCTCGGCGCGGGCGGCATGCTCATTTACCCCGCATGGGTGCTCGCCGAGATGCGCAGCATCTGCGCGCGCCACGGCACCCTCTTCATCGCCGACGAGGTGATGACCGGCTGGGGCCGTACCGGCACGCGCTTCGCGTGCGACCAGGCGGGCGTCATCCCCGACATCGTCTGCCTGTCGAAGGGCCTTACCGGCGGCAGCCTGCCGCTCGCGGTGACGCTCTGCATCGAGCCGATCTACGCAGCGCATCTCTCGACCGACCGGGCAAAGACCTTCTATCATTCAAGCAGCTACACCGCGAACCCGATCGCCTGCGCCGCCGCGAACGCCAATCTCGAAATCTGGCGCGACGAGCCCGTCCAAGGGCGCATCGACGCCCTCGCCGACGCGCAGGCCGCGCACATGTCGCTCCTCGGCCACGATCCGCGCGTCGCAAATCTCCGCCGCCTCGGCACGATCGCCGCGCTCGACATCGCCGTCCCCGACAGCGGCTATCTCTCGGACCTCGCCCCACGCCTGATCGCCCTCGCCCGCGAAAACGGCGTCCTCCTGCGCCCGCTGGGCAACACCGTCTATGTGATGCCCCCCTATTGCATCACCCCCGATGAGCTGGCGCAGGTGTGGAAGGTGGTCGAGGCATCGCTGGAAACATTATGAGGGCGACAGAATTTGGCCGGAAGCTGCCGCTGGAGACGTGTGCCCCGGCGAAAGCCTGGGTCCAGAATTCCGACGCAAAGCCGGTTTACTGACGCTCTGGGCGCCGGCTTTCGCCGGGGTGCACGGAGGCGCACAATCGGCGACTCCCCACGCCAAACGCTCAGCTCGCTCGGCGAAACGCGATCCGCCACCGCCCGGGCGACATCCCGGTCAACCCAGTCACCGCCCGCGTCATATGCGCCTGATCGGCATAGCCCGCCTCGATCGCGATGCCGGCAAGGCTATCGTCGCTCGTCACGATCATTCGCCACGCCCGCTTCGCCTGACAATCGGCGCGATAGGCCGCGGGCGACACGCCGTAGAGTTTTTCGAAACTCCGCGAGACATATTCGCGCGACCGGCTCCGGGCGGCCGCCCATTCGCCGATCCGCGGAGAAGCCGATATGCGGAGCGCTGCCGAAAGCTGGTCGGGCAGCTCGTCCCCGTCCGCCGATTGCGCCGGCGCAAGCCCCGCCATCATCGCCGTCACCGCCGCGACCGGGTCGCGCTCGGCCGCACGAACGATCGCGTCCGGATCGGCAAGGCTCGCCCGCGCGGGCCATTCGCGCCCGTCGAACGGCAAAGGCAAGTCGATCACGGCCGTCCGCGCCGTGGAAACGCGGTCGCGATGCGCCGAGAAAGGGCCATGCAGCAGCACTTCGCCCGCCCGCGCCGTCAGCCGGCCGGCGTCGCCCGATTCCTCGTAACCGCCCGACAAGATGATCGTCGCATAGGGTTCGCGATGATGATGGCGCGCAATATCGGTCGATGAAGGCAGCAGGCTGGGCTTGAACAGGTGCATGGCCAACCTGATAGGCGAGGCCCCATGGCGCGGCAATGAACGACGACAAACCCCGGCCCGCCCCGCCGGACCTTCGGATGATAGGCGCTTGCACGACCTTCCGTTTACGTTAAGGTCAGTTTCAAACCGCAACCGGAGAATCATTCATGGCCCTTCCCCCGATTTTCGATCGCCTGCGCCTGCCCGTCATCGGCTCGCCGCTGTTCATCGTATCGGGCCCGGATCTGGTCATCGCGCAGTGCAAGGCGGGCATCGTGGGCAGCTTCCCCGCATTGAACGCGCGGCCGCAATCGCTGCTCGACGAATGGTTGCACCGGATCACCGAGGAACTCGCGGCGTGGGACCGCGACAATCCCGATCGGCCCTCGGCGCCCTATGCGGTCAACCAGATCGTCCATAAATCCAACGACCGACTCGAAGCCGACATCGCAACCTGCGCCAGGTGGAAGGTGCCGATCACCATCACGTCGCTCGGCGCGCGCGAGGAACTCAATCAGGCGGTCCACGGCTGGGGCGGCATCACGCTCCACGACGTGATCGACGACCGCTTCGCGCGCAAGGCGATCGAAAAGGGCGCCGACGGGCTGATCCCCGTCGCCGCGGGTGCCGGCGGCCACGCCGGCCGGCAATCGCCCTTCGCACTCGTGCAGGAAATCCGCGAATGGTTCGACGGCCCCGTCGCGCTGTCGGGCGCGATCGGCCACGGCCGCTCGATCCTCGCGGCGCAAGCGTGCGGCGCCGACCTCGCCTATATCGGCAGCGCCTTCATCGCGACCGCCGAGGCCAATGCCGAAGAGGGCTACAAGAACGGTATCGTCGAGGGGCGCGCCGCCGACATCGTCTATTCGAACCTCTTCACCGGCGTGCACGGCAATTACCTCCGCCGGTCGATCGTCGCCGCGGGCATGGACCCCGAAAACCTCCCCGAAGGCGATCTGAAGACGATGAACTTCGGTTCGGGCGGCAATACCAAGGCAAAGGCGTGGAAGGATATCTGGGGATCGGGCCAGGGCATCGGCCCTGTCACCGCGGTGCGCCCGGTCGCCGAGTTCGTCGCCGAACTCGAGGACCAATATCTCGCCGCGCGCCGCGAACTCGAAGCCAAGGTACGGCTTTAAGGCTCGCACCGGCAAGCCTTTGGCGGCTATGGGGCAGCGGACATTGTGAAAGCCCCTTGGGTTAATACCATCCTACTGGAAGCGAGTAGGACTTGCCTCATACTCTTGGCGTTCAGACGTCCAAATTTCTTCGGAAAGATTAAAATGCATCCAACGGTCGAATGCCTCAAATGATACTTCCTCTCGGAGAACAAGCCGCTCCTCGGATACCTGCTCAGCGAGCTGCCACAACGCTTGATGGAAAGACCAATTGGCTAGCTTGGTCCACTCGTCGCTTTGGGTCCACGCACCGGTCGGATCGCAAGAATCTTCGATCGACCGGTAGATGGCCTCCAACGCCGGATCAGCTTCAAAGCTCGGTATTTCATCAGTTGGAGTGATGTGAAAACTTTGAGGCCAGCGTTTTTTGGCTTCCTCGAACAGTTTCCATTTGTTGATGGTCATGCGCCATATGTACCCAAATGGGTTTCGTCCGCAATCGGTCGAAAGCAGGCATTTTAAATGATTCGCGCAGAGGCGCAGAGGACGCGGAGGGATGACTATACCCCTCTG
>CBJKNR010000372.1:0-3979 GCA_966417555.1 uncultured Sphingopyxis sp. | reverse complement strand
CGGTCGCGAAGAGGCGGAAATGCGGGTTCGGGCGGATCACCCGGTTCTGGTCGAGCAGCGTCAGTTTGCCCTCGGTCTCGAGCACGCGCTGGATCATGAACATCACGTCGGGGCGGCCCGCGTCATATTCGTCGAAGACGAGCGCGGTCGGGGTCTGCAGCGCCCAGGGTAGCAAGCCTTCGCGGAATTCGGTGACCTGCTGGCCGTCCTTCAGCACGATCGCGTCGCGCCCGACAAGGTCGATGCGGCTGATATGCGCGTCGAGGTTGACGCGGATGCACGGCCATTTGAGCCGCGCCGCGACCTGTTCGATATGCGTCGACTTGCCGGTGCCGTGATAGCCCTGCACCATCACCCGGCGATTATATTTGAAACCGGCAAGGATCGCGAGCGTCGTATCGCCGTCAAAGACATAGGCGGGGTCGAGGTCGGGAACGCGCGCATCGGCCTCGCTGAACGCCGGCACCTTCATGTCGATATCGACGCCGAACACCTCGCGCGCATCGACCTCGGTATCGGGCGCCGCAAGCAGCGTCGAGCCGTGGTGGTCGGGAAGGCTGTTCGGAATATCGGTCATCTTCGTCGCTTTCAAATCTCATTCCCTTCTCCCTTGAGGGGAGAAGGATACGCAGCCTTATCGCGAAGCGATTAGGCGAAGTTGGATGAGGGTGGGCGAAGCGAAGCTTCGCGCGAGCCGATGGCTCGCATACCCCTCACCCAGCTACGACTAACGGACAAGTCCGTAAGTCTTCGCAACCCTCTCCCCCAAGGGGAGAGGGAGAGTCGGGCTGTCGCGGTATAGCGACGGGTTGCGGCTTGCAACGTCTTTTCAGAAGAGGCCGAGCGCCTTCATCACCGCCGACTGATCGTAATAAGGGCGCTCGCACACGATCTTGTCGCCGCCCGGCGCGAATTCGAAGCTTGCCGCCATGCGGATGCGGAACGCCTTGCCGGTCGGCGCGATCGTCCTGAGGCCAAGTTTCAGCGGGCCGGTATGCGTGCCTGTCAGCCAGAATTCGACGAGCACGGTATTTGTCGCCGCGTCGGCCGCGATCGCGATGACCTCGTTCGCCTGATCGGGAAAGGGTTCGCGCGAGGAGGTGAAATAGGATCGGACGGCCGCCTCGCCGTCGAAAATGGTGCCGGGGCCCATCAATTCGTAGCGCGGATGGTCAAAGGTCGCGAGAACACCGTCCCAGTCATGCGTGATCTCGAGCGCCATATGGCGGCGCACCACCTCGATCCGTGCTTCGTCCAGGTCGGTCATCGCGCCTCTCCTTATGCGAAAGCCTTGCTCTTCCTCAGCAACTGATAGGCTTCGACTACCTCACCCAGCCGCGTTTCGAAACTGCGATCGCCGCCATTGCGGTCGGGATGATATTTGCGCACCAGTTCGCTGTAGCGCCGGCGGAGCGCCGCGCGGTCGGCATCGGCGGCCAGGTTCATCAGCTGCATCGCTCGATGCTCCTCGCGAGTGAGGCGCGGGTCGGCCGCCTCGCGACGCGCTTCGTCCATCCGCTGGCGGAAGCGTGCGCCGAGCGCGTCCATCGGGTCGCGAAAGTCGGCCCAGCGCGGCGGCAGGTCGGCGCTGCCTGCGGGGCGGAAGGCACGGCTTTCGGTTTCCCAACCCGCGGTCGGCGATTGCGCCGCCATGATCTGGTCGGCGCTCATGCCCTCGAAGAAATTATAGCCCGCGTTGAACTCGCGCACATGGTCGAGACACAACCAGCGATAAGGCGGCGGGCCGTCGGGCGAGCGGTGCGCAGACACCGGCGCGCGAAACTCGCCCGCCTCGCGGCAACCGGGTGCGGCGCAGCGCTCTTCGCGAGGGACGCGGCCATGAAATCGGGTCGGGCGGGCGGAAGACGGCACGATATGCTTTCGGGATCGGGGGTCAGGACTTGGTCTCCGGGAGGTCTTATAATTTGGCGATGGAGCGCTTATGGTCAACCCCATGAGCAACAAAGGCCCCGTACAGCAAGAGATGGAAAGCCTGCTCGTCGCAGCCTTTCCCGACGCGAATTTCGTCCTGAGCAACGACAGCGCCAGCCATCACGGCCATATGGGCGACGACGGCAGCGGCGAGTCGCATTTCAGCCTGACGATCGAATGGGCGGGCTTCGCGGGGCAGAACCGCGTCGCGCGGCAGCGCGCGGTCAACAAGGCACTCGGCGACCTGCCCGGACAGCGCGTCCACGCGCTCGCGATCAGGGCGACCGCACCCGGCGAATAGGGCAATCGGCCATGGATGAGCATCGCGTCTACGCATACAGTTTTGCCAGCGTCTATCCGCACTATGTCGCCAAGGCCGAGCGCAAGGGACGTACAAAAGCCGAGGTTGACGCGATCATCCGCTGGCTGACCGGCTACAACCAGGAGCAACTGGATGCGCAGATCGCGGCAAAGACCGATTTACGCGGCTTTTTCAGCGACGCGCCGGCGATGAATGCGGCGCGCGACCAGATCAGGGGCGTCGTTTGCGGCGTGCGGGTCGAGACTATCGAAGAGCCGTTGATGCGCGAGATTCGCTATCTCGACAAGCTGATCGACGAGCTGGCGAAAGGGAAGGCGATGGAGAAAATCCTTCGTGAGCCCGCGCCATGACGATCGACAAGGTCAATCTGGCCACGGCCTTCGCGAAAATTCCCGACGCCTGGAATCCCCGCGTCGTGGGCGACATCAATGATTTCCAGGTCAAGCTGGTGAAGCTCGAGGGCAAGTTCGACTGGCATCATCATGATGTCGAGGACGAACTGTTCCTCGTCATCGCCGGCCGGATGAGGATGGCGTTTCGCGACCGCGACGTGATCGTCGAGCCGGGCGAATTCATCATCGTGCCGCATGGCACCGAACATTGCCCGGAGGCGCTGGACGGCGCGTGCCATGTCGTGCTGCTCGAACCGGGTTCGACGCTCAACACGGGCAATGTCGAAACCGGAAAGACCCGGAAGACGCTGGAAAGGCTCGGCTGATGTTCACCGTCATTACCCCCTCGACCCACGACATCGGCGCGTTCGACGTACGGCGCACCCTGCCGAACAAGGCGCGGACGATGGTCGGCCCCTTCATCTTCGTCGACCAGTTCGGCCCGGCGCATTTCGACATCGGGCAGGGCATGGACGTGCGCCCGCACCCGCATATCAACCTGTCGACCTTGACCTATTTGTTCGAGGGCGCGATCGATCACCGCGACAGCCTCGGCACCTTCGCGACGATCCGCCCCGGCGCGTGCAACCTGATGACCGCCGGGCGCGGCATCGTCCATTCGGAGCGCACGCCGCAGGCCGAACGCGCGACCGGCTCGCCAATCTCGGGCATGCAGACCTGGCTCGCGCTGCCCGACGGCAAGGAAGAGCTCGACCCGGCGTTCGAGCATGTCTCCGCCGACAAATTGCCACTGGTCGAGGATGGCCATGTCTCGGCGCGCGTCGTCATGGGCAGTCTGTGGGGCGTCACCGCGCCGACGACGCAGCACAGCGCCACCATCTATGCCGATATATTGATGAACGCCGGTGCGAGCCTGCCGATCGATGCCGAGGCCGACGAACGTGCGGTGCTCGTGGCGCTCGGCGATGCGAGCCTCGACGGCGAACGGCTCGAACGGTCGAGTCTCTATATCCTCCAGCCCGGGCAGGCGATGACATTGCGTGCCGAAACCGACGCGCGCGTGATGCTGCTCGGCGGCGAGGCGTTCACCACACCGCGCCACGTCTGGTGGAATTTCGTCAGCTCGTCGCGCGACCGGATCAATGAGGCGAAGCAGGAGTGGAAGGACCGGAAATTCCCGCTCGTCCCCGGCGACAGCGAGGAATTCATTCCGATCCCCGAAGTCCCGAAAACGGTGAGCTACCCGTGAAGGTCGGTTTTCGGCCGGGAGCAGTCACCGCGCACCTAACCCGTTCGCATCGAGCGAAGTCGAGATGCCCTTCTGGCCAGGCGCGATGCCGACGGGTGTCTCGACTTCGCTCGACACGAACGG
>CBJKNR010000371.1:0-3998 GCA_966417555.1 uncultured Sphingopyxis sp. | reverse complement strand
TCCTTTGTGACGGGTCACATCTTTCCCGTCGATGGCGGGCATATGGCGGGCAACCGGCCAAGCGACTGAACTTCGGGTCATGGGAAGGAAGGTATGTCGATGAACAAGCGCATGGACGGCAAAGTCGTAATAGTGGTCGGCGCGACCCGGGGAATAGGTGCTGCAACGTCGCGTCGCCTCGCCCAGGAAGGCGCTGTCGTGATCCTGGGCGGGATCAGCGTCGAACGCGGTCAGGCCTTTGCAGAGGAACTGAACGACAGCGGGGGCAGGGCCGAATTCCGATTGGCCGATCTTTCGAACGGCGACAGCCTGCTGGACCTGATGAATGGCGTCGCCCATGACCACGGCCGCATCGATGGTCTGTTCAACAATGGGGCGGATCTCCACCTGCTCGATCGTGACGGCGATGTTCTCAGCACCGATCCCGAGATTTTCGCGCGGTCGCTGACGACTAATCTGACAGGCTATTTTCTTTCATGTCGGGCGGCTATCCCTCATATGCTGAAGGCCGGCGGCGGTGCCATCGTGCAAACCTCGTCGCTGGCGGCTTCGCGCGGCGATTCGACGATGGTGGGCTATTGCGCATCCAAGGCGGGCGTCGATGCGTTGACCAGGCATGTCGCCGCGCGGTTCGGCAAACAGAAGATCCGATGCAACGCCATCCAGCCCGGCATGATAATGGTCGAAAATGCGGTGGCCATGGGGGATGCGCTGCCCCTCGAACTCATCCTGAAGCAGACGGCCGGGCCTCGCCTGGGAGAACCGGAAGACATTGCGAGCGCGGCGACTTTCCTGCTTTCGGATGACGCCGCTTTCATCAACGGCCAGATCATCCGCGTCGATGGTGGCATGAGCATCCCGCTGCTGAGCAATTCCATAGCGCAATCTTGATTGGCCCTGCCGGGTGGTCCGCTTCGATAGTTGCGTACGCCCCGCCTGTCGGACCTGGAGGTGGCCGGATCGCTGCAGGCCTGGCTGTTCCAGATCGTCTTCGCCGCGATCTTGCCGTCCATCGATCTGGTGCCGCTCAATCCGGTCGTCGCCACCGTCCTGCGTGTCTCGCGTGCGAACCGGACGGGTCGCCGTCTGAACAGGATGCTACTCGGCCGCGTTTGCGGAAGTGGATCATAGGCCGCGCTCGGCTGCAGCACTTCCGGCGCGACGTCCCGAAAAGGCGTCGGCTATCGCCATGCCGCTGGCGTCCACGACGCCACCGGTTCGCTCGTCGACCTCCAGCCCGCCGAGCATGAAGACCTGTGTGACGCTGTATTTGTTCGCAGTCGAAATGTTCGCCGCATAAAAGGGGCCCTTGCGGATTACCGACCGGCTCCCAGGCGACTTGCCGATGGCATCGTTCACCGGTCGGCTTCGGCTATCGTGAAACTATTCAACACTGACCCGAGGACCAGCCATACCTACGGGTTAGGCCAGTCGATCGACATGCCACGCCGATTGGCGTCCAGGCACATGACGATATCGGCTCGTTCCGGCATTTCGGCCAATATATGACGTGTCAGACGCTCGTAATGGCTGATGAACCGGCTGATATCCGCTGTGGTCATGATAGCGTCGCCTGGCGCGCCGCTCTGACGCAGTGCCTCTTCCTGTTCGAGCCGCCAGCCATGCACGACGTCCCAGCCTGGTGCGGCGAGGAATATCAGGAGGTCGATGCGCCCGAACAGGGAGCGGTACGGCCCGGCCAACATGTCATTTACATATCGGCGCCATGTGCCGTCGCGATCCTCTTCCCGCTCCAGCGCATTGACCGGTTCCGCTAGCGCCTCGCTTCCCTGCGGCAGTGCGCCGACGCACCATCCCTCGAACAGCATGATACGGGTGTTTGCGGCTGCCATCGGCCATGACGTTTCCGTTGATCGATCGTCGATCGCCTTGTCGAAACGGGGCAGCCGAACCGCGGCGCCGCGATCCAGCGACGCCATTACGGCCATGCCCAGGTCGACGTCATGGGTGCCCGGCACGCCGCGTGTGCGGAGCAGCGGATGAACATCCCGGGCCAATGCCTCTCGCTCCGCCCGCGTGAGGTAGAGATCATCGAGCGAGAGCGTGGCGACACGGTCCAGATACTGCGCGAGGCGGGCCACCAGCGTCGACTTGCCACTTCCCTGCGCGCCGCAAATGCCCACGACCAGCGGACGGTCGGGGCTCTGCTCCGCCGTAGCCTCGATCGCGGCGATCAGCCGATCGTCAGGCGACACGGTTGGGCAGCGCCTTGCCTGACAGGAATGCGTCGATGTTGGCGATGGCCTGCATTCCCATCGCGTTGCGCGCCTCGATCGTCGCACTGCCGAGATGAGGCAGGAGGACGGAGCGCGAATGGGTAAGCAATCCGGGATGCATCAGCGGCTCCTCCGCATAAACATCCAGGGCGGCGGCACCGATCCAGCCCGCCTCCAGCGCCTCGACGAGCGCGGCCTCGTCGATCACCGGCCCACGCGCCGTGTTCACCAGGATCGCATGGGGTTGCATCGCGCGCAGGATCCCCCGGTCGATCATCTGGCGCGTCGCCGCGCCGCCCGGCATATGCAGCGATACCACATCTGCGCCTCGGACCAGATCGACCAGCGCGTCGACCGGCTCCGCGGCGAGCCGCGCCGTCACCGCCGGATCGACCGGGGAGCGATTGAAGTAGCGGATCGTCATGCCGAGACCGCGCGCCTTCGCGGCCGTGGCTTGCGCGATGCGGCCGAAGCCAACGAGCGCGAGGACGCGGCCGTGCAGCCCGTTTCCGACCAGATGGGTGGGACGCCAGCCTGTCCACGCGCCGGCGCGAACCTCGCGTTCGCCCTCGCCCGCGCGGCGAGCCGCCATCAGCATCAGCAGGATGGCGAGTTCGGCCGTCGCCTCGGTCAGCGCGTCGGGCGTGTTGGTGACCGCGATCCCGGCATCGCGCGCGGCGGCCAGGTCGATGTGGTCGACGCCGGCGCCGTAGCTGGCGATCAGCCGCACCCGGCGTCCCGGCACCGTCAGCAGTTCCGCATCGATGCGGTCGGTGATCGTCGGGACGAGGATGTCGGCGTCCCGCATGGCGTCGGCCAGCTGCGACCGGTCGAGCGGTACGTCGTCCGGGTTCAGCCGCGCACCAAGCCGCTCCACGAGCACGCGTTCGACCTCCGTCGGCAGCCGGCGCATCACGCGGATGGAGGGATGCGCCGCTGTCATGCCCGAACCGCTTCGTCCCGCGCCGTCGGCACTGGCGCGTCGCTTCGCAACAGGCCCTCCGTCACCAGCGCCTGCCAGAAGCCTCCGGGTATCGCGTGGCGATACAGGTCCAGCGTCTGCGCCAGCCGGCCCGGATCACCGATGCCGGGGAGGACGCTGACGACGCAGGGATGGGCAAGCGGGAATTGCAGCGCGGCGGCGGCCAGCGGCACCTGCCACGCGTCGGCAACGGCCTCGATCCGCCGGACGCGTGCGACGATCTCGTCCGGTGCCGGGCCATAGTCGTAATAGGGCGTACCGCCGGTGCGCGTCCCGGTCGCGAGAATACCGCTGTTGTACGGTGCGCCGGCGATCACCGACACGCCGTTCTTCGCGCACAGCGGAAACAGCGTGTCGAGCGGCGTCTGTTCGAGCAGCGTGTAGCGGTTGGCGAGCAGGAGGACGTCGAGCGGCGCGGTGTGGATCGCGTCGATGCAGACCTCGACCTCGTTCACGCCCAGTCCGAACGCACCGATCGCCCCCTGGTCACGCAACGACTCCAGCGCGTCGAACCCGCCGCCCGTCGTCAGTTCGGCCCAGTGACGATCATGCGCGTCGCCCTGCACCATCCGACCGATGTCATGGACGAACAGCATGTCGACCCGGTCGAGCCCGAGGCGGTGCAGGCTCGCCTCGAACGAGCGCAATATGCCCTCGCGGCTATAGTCGTACACGACCTGGAACGGCATTGGAGAAAGGAAGCCGTCGCGCGCTTCCTCCGCGGTCGCCAACGCATCGGGCGTCAGATGCGCCGCATCTTGGCCCAGCACGCGGTAACT
>CBJKNR010000370.1:0-4006 GCA_966417555.1 uncultured Sphingopyxis sp. | reverse complement strand
GCGACCTCGAAAAGGAAATTGCGGCCGATGCAAAACGCCGCGCGCCGACGGTGAATGCGATCGCCGCGACCGCAATCTCCGACCTGCCGGGCAAGCCCGAACTGATGCAGGCGGCGGTGCAGGGCGGCGGCGCGGCGTTCCGCGTCCATTGCGTCCAGTGCCACGGCGCGGGCGGCGCGGGGCTGAAGAACCTCTATCCCAGCCTGACCGACGACGACTGGCTGTGGGGCGGGGACCTCGCCGCCATCGAATATACGGTCACGCACGGGATCCGGAACCCCGATCACAAGGGGACGCGCACCAGCCTGATGCCCGCTTTCGGGCGCGACGGCATTCTCGACGCGGCACAGATCGGCGACGTCGTCAGCTATGTGCGGATGATCAGCCGTCAGGAAAGGACCAGTGCATCGTCGGCGCGCGGCGCCACGCTGTTCGCGGACAATTGCGCGGTCTGCCACGGCGCGGGCGGTGAGGGCGGACGCCAGTTTGGCGCGCCGAAGTTGACCGATGCGATCTGGCTCTACGGCGGCGACCGCGACAGCCTGACCGCGACGGTAAACCAGCCGCGCAATGGCGTGATGCCGCGCTGGGGTGGCCGGCTCGATCCGGTGACGATCAAGATGCTGTCGGCCTATGTCTATTCACTGGGCGGCGGCGAGAAGGGACTTGCCCCGGTGGCCGAAGGCGCAGTCGAAGGGCAGGGAGCCGATGGCCAGCCCTGAAGACCTCTCCGGTCATTCCGCGCCGCTCTATGAAGCGCGGAAGGGCGTTTACCCGAAAGCGGTGAACGGTCCTTTCCGCCGCTTCAAATGGGCGATCATGGCGGTGACGCTGGCGATCTATTACGGCACGCCGTGGATCCGCTGGGATCGCGGCCCGTACGCGCCCGATCAGGCAGTGCTCGTCGACCTTGCGAACCGGCGTTTCTATATGTTCCAGATCGAAATCTGGCCGCATGAATTTTACTATGTCGCGGGCCTGCTGATCATGGCGGGGATCGGGCTGTTTCTGGTGACGAGCGCGGTCGGACGCGCCTGGTGTGGCTATGCCTGCCCGCAGACGGTGTGGACCGATCTGTTCCAGCATGTCGACCGGCTGGTCGACGGCGATCGCAATGCGCAGATCCGGTTGGCCAATGGTCCATGGACGGTCGAGAAAATCGCAAAGCGGGCGATCAAATATAGCATCTATTTGACGATCGCTTTTTGGACCGGCGGCGCGTGGATCATGTATTTCGCCGATGCGCCGACGCTTACGGTGGACTTCTGGACCGGGCAGGCAGCGCCCGTTGCCTATGGCACCGTCGCCATATTGACGGCGACGACCTTCATCCTCGGCGGGTTCATGCGCGAGCAGGTGTGCGTCTACATGTGCCCCTGGCCGCGCATCCAGACTGCTATGATGGACGAAAAATCCTTGCTGGTGACGTACAAGGACTGGCGCGGCGAACCGCGCGGCAGCGTCAAGAAGGCGCAGGTGCGTCCGGGTGCCTTTGGTGACTGCATCGACTGCAACCAGTGCGTCGCGGTGTGCCCGACCGGCATCGACATTCGCGAGGGGCCGCAGATCGGCTGCATCACCTGCGCGCTGTGCATCGACGCGTGCGACGGGGTGATGGCGCAGGTCGGCCGGCCGCGCGGGCTGATCGATTATTGCACGCTCGACGACGCCGCGACCGAAAAGGCCGGCGGCACCGGACAGTCGATCCGCAAGACGCTGACCCACCCCCGTACGCTGATCTATTTCGGCGTCTGGATCGCGATCGGTGCGGCGATGCTCTTTTCGCTCGGCCAGCGCACGCGGCTCGACCTTGCCGTCCAGCACGAGCGCAGCCCACTCTATGTCCAGCTTTCCGACGGCCACATCCGCAACAATTACACGCTGAAGCTGCGCAATATGGAAACGCGCCCGCGCCGCGTCGCGGTGAGTGTGAGGGGGCTTCCCGATGCGGTGTTGTGGACCGACACCGGCTCGCGCGAAAATGCTGGGCAGCATATCGAACTGACGCTGCCGGCAGACAGCGTCACGAGCGTCAAACTCTTCGTCGCGGCGCCCGCGATCGGTGCGGCGCGGCAGGATTTCATGATCGGCACGCGCGGACTCGACGGCGATCCGCGCGGCGACAGCGACATCATCCAGTTCGACCGGCCGGAGGCAGGACAATGACCGACACACGCAAACCCAAGGCCTTCACCGGCCGACATATGACGGCGATCCTCGTCGCCTTTTTTGCGGTCGTGATCGCGGTCAATGTCACCATGGCGCGCTTCGCCATGTCGACCTTTGGCGGCAAGGTGGTCGAGAACAGCTATGTCGCGAGCCAGCATTATAACGAATGGCTGAAACGCGCCGACACGCAGGACCGCCTCGGATGGGATGCGCGCATCACGCTCGATGCGAGGCGGCACGTCCTTCTGGCGATCAGCAAGGATGGCGTTCCGCTCGACGGCATTCGGTCATCGGCGACGATCAGCCACCCCGTTGGGCGCACCGCGCCCGCCGCGCTCGATTTCGAGCCGGCGGCGGGCGGCGTGCTGCGCTCGGTCGAGCCGCTGGTGTTGGGGCGCTGGCGGCTCGACCTTATCGTCCGGCACGGCGCCGAGGAAGCCCGCTATCGCGAGAATCTTCAATGACCGCGACCGCCCTCGTCGAACGCGACTTCGCGGTGCCCGACATTCGCTGCGCCGGCTGTATCGCCAAGCTGGAACAGGGACTGGTGCGCGACAGGCGCATCGCCGCCGCGCGCGTCAATTTTACCGAAAAACGGGTACATCTTTCGTACACGCCCGACACCGGGATGCCCGAGCTGATCGGCGCTTTTTCGAATCTGGGATTCGAGGCGCATCCGATCGGAACCGGCCCGGGCGAAGCCGACGTCGAGGCCGAAACGAGCCGTGAACTGCTGCGCGCGGTCGCGGTGTCGGGCTTCGCGATGATGAATATCATGCTGCTGTCGGTATCGGTCTGGTCCGGCGCGGCGGGCGCGACGCGTGACCTGTTCCACTGGCTGTCGGCGGCGATCGCCTTGCCGACTGTCGCCTATGCCGGGCGGCCCTTCTTTCGTTCTGCCTGGCGCGCGCTCCGCCATGGCGGCACGAACATGGACGTCCCGATCAGCATCGGCGTCGCGCTCGTATGCGCGATCAGCCTGTACGAGACCGCGACGAGCGGCCCGCACGCCTATTTCGACGGCGCCGCGATGCTGCTCTTCTTCCTGCTCTGCGGTCGCTGGCTCGACAGCGTGATGCGCGACCGTGCGCGCGGCGGGGTGACCGCGCTGCTGCGCAACATGGGCACGGGCGCGACGGTGGTCGGCGACGACGGCCGCACCCGCTGGGTCGATGCGACCGCGCTGGAGCCTGCCATGACGGTGTTGGTTGCAGCGGGTGAGCGGCTTGCCGCCGATGGCGTCGTTGTCGGCGGCGAGAGTCAGATCGACCTGTCGCTGCTGACCGGTGAAAGCGCGCCGCAACATGTCCACCCCGACGACCGCGTCCACGCGGGGACGCTCAATCTCGACGCGCCGCTCCGCGTGCGCGTGACGGCCGCGGGCGCCGACACGGCGATCGCCGACATCGCACGACTGATGAGCGAGGCGGCGCAGGGCAAGTCGCGCTATGTCCGTATCGCCGACCGGGCCGCGCGGCTCTATGCGCCCGCGGTGCATTGTCTTGCGCTGATGGCCTTTGCGGGCTGGATGATCGCGGGCGCGGGATGGCATCACAGCCTGCTGATCGCCGCCGCGGTGCTGATCATCACGTGCCCGTGCGCGCTCGGCCTCGCGGTGCCGGCGGCGCAGATCGTCGCGGCGGGCGAGCTGATGCGCGCGGGCGTACTTATCAAGGACGGTTCGGCGCTCGAGCGGCTGGCGGAAGTTGACCGCGCGCTTGTCGACAAAACGGGCACGCTGACGCTTGGCCGGCCCGAGGCGCTGGGTCTCGAACGGTTCGACGATGGGGTGAAATCACTGATCATCGCGCTGGCGCAGGCCAGCCGCCACCCGCGC
>CBJKNR010000369.1:0-4007 GCA_966417555.1 uncultured Sphingopyxis sp. | reverse complement strand
CTGACCCTAGGTCAGCAGAGGGGCCATCTGCATGCCCCGCCCCGCTTGGCCCGGCACGCGATCCATATGGAGTGAAGCCGATGAACAAGCTGATGATCCTGCCCCTTGCCGCCGCGACCGCGACGCTCGGCGCGTGCGCCTCGACCGGCGACTATGCCTATGACGACGGCGGCTATGGCTATTATGACCGCGTCTATTACGACCGCTACGGCCGCTACGACTGGGATCGCCCCGACCCCGAATATGGCGGCTATCACGCCGACCGCTATTATCGCGACGACCGCCGCTACCGCGAGCGCCGCCTGTCGTCGGGCGACCGCATCTACCGTGGGCGCGACGACCGCTATTATTGCCGGCGCAGCGACGGCACGACCGGGCTGATCGTCGGCGGCATCGCCGGCGGGGTGCTCGGCAACGTGATCGCGTCGGGCCGCTCCGAAACGCTCGGCACCGTATTGGGCGCGATCGGCGGCGCAGCGGTCGGCACCGCGATCGACCGCGATAACGTACGCTGCCGCTGACCCGCGGCGGAGGTCCGCTACTGCTGACGGAAACGCCGTGAAGGGACGGGGCAACTAGCCCTTCTTCGCGCGCGCCGGTTTTTCGAGATTGGCCTCGACCGCCGCGCGGATCAGCGCCTTGAACGCCGCCTCGTCGATGCCATCGCCCTCGAACAGGTCGATCGCGCGCCGCGTGTTGCCGTCGAGGCTCGAATTGAACAGCTTTGCGGGATCGGCGAGCGCCGCACCCTTGGCAAAGGTCAGCTTGACCTTGTCCCGGTACGTCTCGCCCGTGCAGAGGATGCCCGCATGTTCCCACACCGGCACGCCCGCGGGGTTCGACGGCTTCTGCCATTTCACCGTCTCCTCGACGTCGGGATCGGCATCGTGGATCAGCGCGCGCAGCTTCGCGAGGGTCGCGCCGCGCCAGTCGCCGAGCCCCGCGATCTTCGCATCGATCAGGTCCGCCGTCATTCGTCTTCCCTCACATCTTCTCGGGCGGCAGCGCCGCGGCCTGTTTCACCCAGCCGGCGAACGCCGCTTCGTCGACTTTATCATCCTCATGGATATGGAAATAGCGCGTGTCACCGCTCTTCGACGCGACCGGCGGCACCGGATCGAGCGACTGGCCGCGGAAGAAGGCGACCTTGATATATTTGTCGAAGCAATGGATGCTCAGGAACCAGTGCGTCGGCTCGACGCCCTGCCCCGGCGGCCCATAGAGCGGCGAATTCCATTTGACCGCCTTCGCGACCCCCGGAACCGTCTTTTCGATCAGCCTGTCGAGCCGTTTCCAGACGGCCGACTTCCACC
Organism: uncultured Sphingopyxis sp.; assembly: GCA_966417555.1. Classification (GTDB taxonomy): domain Bacteria; phylum Pseudomonadota; class Alphaproteobacteria; order Sphingomonadales; family Sphingomonadaceae; genus Sphingopyxis. The sequence continues at coordinate 2,694 of CBJKNR010000369.1, read as the reverse complement.
CCGGCATCGCGGCGATATAGGCCTGCACCGGCGCGTCGCCATAGCCCTTGGGGATTTGCGGATTGCCGCCCGAGAGCAGCACATGTGCCTTTTCGGCCATCCTGCCCTCAGCGCTCGTCACGATAGAAGGGCCGGTCGCCCGCGATCGTCACCCGCTCCATCCGCCGCACTGCTGGGAAATAGTCGGACGCCGCATAATGCTGTGCGGCGCGATTGTCCCAGAAAGCGATCGAGCCCGCGCGCCAGCGAAAGCGGCACTGGATTTCGGGCACCGCGGCCTGGCCGTAAAGATGCGCGAGCAGCCACTCGCTCTCCTTCGCCGACAGACCCTCGATATGGCTCGTGAAGGCGGTGTTGACGTAGAGCGCCTGCTCGCCCGTCTCGGGGTGGGTGCGTACCACCGGATGGAGCTGCGGCGGATATTGCTCGTGCAGCTCCCCGATGCTCTTGCCCAGCCTTCGCGCAAAGACGCGCGCGATGTCGTGCACCGCGCTCAGCGAGCGGCACCAGTCCTGCATTGCCGGCGACAGGCTGCGGAACGCCGCCGCCATGTCGGCGAACAGCGTGTCGCCGCCGACCTCGGGCACCTCGATCGCGCGCAGGATCGATCCCAGCGACGGTTCGGCGCGCCACGTGACGTCCGAATGCCACTCATTCTCGCGCCCGCGCGAATCGGGTCCGTGCGCGATATGGAGCACTTCGGGATTCGGCTGGTCCTTCGGCGTCGCGGGGTGGATTTCGAGCGGGCCGAAGCGCCGCGCAAAGGCGATATGCTGTTCGGGCGTGATGAACTGGTCGCGAAAGAAGATCACCTTGTGCGTCAGCAGCGCGGCGCGGACTTCGGCGATCACCGCGTCATCCTGTTCCTCGCGAAGATCGATTCCCGAAACCTCGGCGCCGATCGACGGCGTCAGGGGTGCGACCTTCAGGCGTTCGAAAACCCGCTGCGACGCAACAATGGTCATGGCTCTCCGCTCCTGCTATATTATCTGAGCATGAAAAAGCCATCGCAGCGGCGAGTCAAGCCGCGGTGCGGCTAACCGGCAATCTCCGCCGTCGCCGCGCGCTCGATCACGGGCCGCCAGTGCGGCCGCACGGGCAGCAGGAAAATCTCCGCCAGCACGCGCTCGATCTCGTCGGCGGTCAGATAGCGCCGGTCGATCCGCCCGTCGATGAGCCGTGTCGTCAGCCGGTTGTCGCGCAGCCCGTAACGCGCCTCGGCGGTCGTGCGCGCCGCGATCAGCTGGTGGCGAAAATGCGAATCCGGGTGCGCCGAGGTATACCAGTTGCCGAGTTCGTAATCGATGGCCGGCGGCGGTACATGCTCGATCCGGTACAGCGTCCGCCATTCGCCCTCGATCAGCGCCGCGACCTGCCATTCACCGCCGTGCCGGACGACACGATAGCTTTCGTGCTGCGTCGGCTGAGTCTCCTCGCTGTCCATCGCGAGCGGCTGCGGCGGCACCGCCGCGCCGAAGCCGGCATCGGCGAGCCACGCCCGCCCGCCCAATTTCACGCGCACGACCATATGCGTGCGCGGGGTCGGCGGCGCATTGTCGGGCAGCAACCAGCGCACCCGGCCGAGCAGCCCCTCGGCGTCGAACCCGATCGCGCGCAGCACCCGCAGGAACAGGCTGTTCTGTTCGAAGCAGTAGCCGCCGCGCCGCTGCCCGATCAGCTTGGCGTCGATGGCGTCGGCACCAATATCGATCCCCGCGCCGGTCAGCGCGTCGATCGCCTCGAACGGGATCGCCGCGATATGCGCCGCCTGCAAGGCAGCGAGCACATCTAGCGTCGGCGCCACCGGTCCCGCATAGCCGATGCGCGCCAGATAGCGCGTCAGGAAGGACTCTGCCGGGGCTTCCATATCCGGATCAGCGGCGTCCGAGGCGGCGGCGGCGGGGTAGTGCAGCATGGACAAGGCTCCGTTCGCGAATCAATTGCCCTCGCCTTATGAAAGCTCAACCCCGGTTGAGGTCAAGCGCCGATCGCCGGAACCCGTTCGTCGCGCAAGGCGCCACCATCCCGGTCACCTGGCCATTGCGGGAAGGCGGCGCTTGCGGCAGACAAGAGGGACAATCCGGTCACCGGGCTGCGGCAGCACATCGACAGGAGAGCATCCATGCGGGGCACGGTGGCAATGATGCTGGCGTTCGGCGCCATGTCACCCGCCCTCGCGGCCGACGCACCTGCAAACGAGGTCGCGAGCCTTCGCGCCTTTGCCGACGCCTTCGACGCGGCGCAGATCGCGCAGGATCGCGCCGCGCTCGAAACGATGGTCGCCGACGATCTCGTCTTCATCGACGGCAGCGGCAGGCGGTCCGGCAAGGCCTTCTTCATCGACGGCTGGACCGGGCCCGACGACGATTACGACCCGGTGACGCTCACCGATCGCGTCATCCTGCCGCTCGGTCCGGATGCCGGTCTCGCGAGCGCCGAAACGATCCTGTCGGGCCGCTCGGCGGGCAAGCCCTTCCGCGTCCGCATCCGCTTCACCGACATCTTCCGCCGCCGCGGCGGCAGCTGGCAGGCGGTCTATATCCATGTCACGCGGATGCCGATGGTCGAAACGACGCCGGACACGGCACGTTGAGCGCCGCACCGCGAAATATGCCGCCCATATCAGTGCCGTTTTCGTTCCAATAATCGCCTCCACCGACTTGTCGGTCCGGCACGCCAATATTAGGCTGCTGG
>CBJKNR010000368.1:0-4009 GCA_966417555.1 uncultured Sphingopyxis sp. | reverse complement strand
TCAACCACACCGGCGCGCACAAGATCAACAATTGCATCGGCCAGATCCTGCTCGCCAAGCGGATGGGCAAGACGAAGATCATCGCGGAGACCGGCGCCGGCCAGCACGGCGTGGCGACTGCGACCGTCGCGGCGCTCTTCGGCCTGCCCTGCACCATCTTCATGGGCGCGGTCGACGTCGCACGGCAGCAGCCGAACGTCTTCCGCATGAAGCTGCTCGGCGCCGAAGTTGTCGCGGTAGAGAGCGGCGCTAAGACGCTGAAGGACGCGATGAACGAGGCGCTGCGCCACTGGGTCGCGAACGTCCACGACACCTTCTACATCATTGGCACCGTCGCGGGCCCGCACCCCTATCCCGAACTCGTCCGCGATTTCCAGTCGGTGATCGGCGACGAGGCGCGCGCGCAGATTCTCGAAGCCGAAGGCCGCCTTCCCGACATGCTGATCGCCCCCGTCGGCGGCGGATCGAACGCGATTGGCCTGTTCCATCCCTTCCTCGACGACGAAGGAGTCGAGATCATCGGGGTCGAGGCCGCGGGCGAAGGGCTCGACGGCAAGCATGCCGCGAGCCTCGCGGGCGGGCGCCCGGGTATCCTCCACGGCAACAAGACCTATCTGCTGCAGGACGAGGACGGCCAGATCACCGAGGCGCACAGCATCTCGGCTGGCCTCGACTATCCCGGGATCGGCCCCGAGCATAGCTGGCTCCACGAAATCGGCCGCGTCCGCTACGAACCCGTCACCGACGCCGAGGCGCTCGCGAGCTTCCAGAAGCTCACGAAGCTCGAAGGCATCATCCCCGCGCTCGAATCCGCGCACGCAATCGCCGCCGCCGAACGCATCGCGCCGACCTTAGGCAAGGATAAGATCATCATCGTCAACTGCTCGGGCCGCGGCGACAAGGATATCTTCACCGTCGCCGATGCGTTGGGCGTGGCCATATGACCAGCCGCCAGAAATTCGGACTGGCGCTGCTTCCGGTCGCGGCCGCGATCTACATGGTCGGCTGGATGGGCTGGGCGGCCAACACCATTGTCTTCTATGGGGCCATCGGCGTTTTACTGCTCGTCAAATTCGCCATGATCATTTTCAAGCTACGTCAAGAGTCCGGCCATGACTGATCGCTTCGCAGCCACCTTCGCCAAGCCGGGCCCCGCGCTCGTTGCCTTCATCACCGGCGGTGACGGCGACACCGCCGCGAACCTCGACGCGCTTGTCGCGGGCGGCGCCGACGTGATCGAGCTCGGCATGCCCTTCACCGATCCGATGGCCGACGGACCCGCGATCCAGGCCGCGAACCTGCGCAGCCTTGCCAAGGGTACGACGACCGCCGACCTGTTCGCGATCGCCGCCGCTTTCCGTCAGCGCCATCCCGACACCCCGCTCGTCCTGATGGGCTACGCCAATCCGATGACAATCCGCGGCCCCGAATGGTTCGCCGCCGAATGCGCGAAGGCCGGCGTCGACGGCGTGATCTGCGTCGACATTCCGTCAGAGGAAGACGCCGAACTCGGCCCCGCACTCCGCGCTGCGGGCGTCGACCTGATCCGCCTCGCGACGCCGACGACCGACGCCGCGCGCCTGCCCGACGTGCTGAACGGCGCCGGCGGTTTCCTTTACTATGTCTCGGTCGCGGGGATCACCGGACTCCAGCAGGCCGCGCAGGCGAGCATCGAGGATGCCGTCGCGCGCCTGAAGGCCGCCACCGACCTCCCCGTCGCGGTCGGCTTCGGCGTTCGTACGCCGGAGCAAGCCGCGCAGATCGCCAAGGTCGCCGACGGCGTCGTCGTCGGTTCGGCCTTCATCGACATCATCGCCGAACATGGCGACGCCGCGGCGCCGCATGTCGAGGCTTTCACCCGTACCCTCGCCGATGCTATTCATAGCGCCAAGGAGATCGCCGCATGAGCTGGCTCGACCGCGTCCGCAACGCGCTGCCCTTCGGGGCGAAACGCGATACTGCCGACAATCTCTGGCACAAATGCCGCCAGTGCCAGCAGATGGTGTTCGTCAAGGAATGGGAAGACAATCTCAACGTCTGCCCGCGCTGCGACCATCACGACCGCATCGGCGCGAAGCAACGTTTCGCGCAGCTCTTCGACGGCGGCATCCACGAGATGATCGCCGCCCCCGCGGCGCCCGAGGATCCGCTGAAGTTCCGCGACACCAAGAAATATGTGGACCGCATCAAGGCGGCGCGCGCGCAGACCGGCGACCGCGACGCCTATCAGAATGCGTTCGGTCGCATCTCGGGCAAGGGCGCGGTGATCGGCGTGCAGGACTTCGCCTTCATGGGCGGCTCGATGGGCGTCGCCGTGGGCGAGGCGTTCGTCGCGGGGGTTGAGGACGCGATCCGGCGCGGCGTTCCCTATATCGCGATTACCGCCGCGGGCGGCGCACGGATGCAGGAAGGCACGCTGTCGCTGATGCAGATGCCGCGCGCGACGGTGGCGCTCGCACGCCTGCGCCGCGCGGGTCTCCCGTATATCGTGCTCCTCACCGACCCGACCACCGGCGGCGTCACTGCCAGCTATGCGATGCTCGGCGACATCCAGATCAGCGAGCCCAAGGCGCTGATCGGCTTCGCGGGCCAGCGCGTGATCGAGAATACGATCCGCGAGAAACTGCCCGAAGGTTTCCAGCGCGCCGAATATCTGCTCGACCACGGGATGATCGACATGGTCGTCCACCGCAAGGAGCTGCCCGAAACGCTGGGCCGCTTGATCGGCTATCTGGCGCCCGAGAAAGCTGCCTGACCTCCACAAGCATCGTCATTGCGAGGAGCGAAGCACGCGGCAATCCAGAGTGGCGGAACCGCCCCGGATTGCTTCGCTCCGCTCGCAATGACGAACATATTAGGCCCCGACCATGCCCGACCACGCCCACAGCTCAGACCCTGCGGTCCAGACCCAGCTCGACCGCCTCGCCGCACTGTCGCCGGGCCGCGACATCCTCGGGCTCGAGCGCATCGCCGAACTCTGTGCACGCCTCGGCAATCCCCAGCTCCTGCTTCCGCGCACCTTCCACGTCGCGGGCACCAACGGCAAGGGATCGACCTGCGCCTATCTGCGCGCGATCCTCGAGGCGCAGGGGCGCCGCGTCCACGCCTACACCAGCCCGCACCTCGTCCGCTTCAACGAACGCATCCGCCTTGCGGGCAAGCTGATCGACGACGCGCTGCTCGCGGCCCTGCTCGAAGAGGTGCTCGACGAGGCCGCCGACCTGCAGGCGAGCTTCTTCGAAGTCACCACCGCCGCCGCCTTCCTCGCCTTCGCGCGCATCCCCGCCGACGATTGCATTATCGAGGTCGGGCTCGGCGGGCGCCTCGACGCGACGAACATCATTCCGCCTCCCGCGGCCGCCGGCATCGCTTCGCTCGGCATCGACCACGAAGCCTTCCTGCTGGCGCCCGAGGCCGGAACGCCCGACGATCCGGCGATACGGATCGCGTGGGAAAAGGCGGGGATCATCAAGCCCGAGACGCCCGTCGCCACCCTCGCCTACCCGCCGCATATCCAGGGCACCATCGCCGCCAGGGTCGCCGAGGTCGGCGCAACGCTTTTCCCCGAAGGCGAAGGCTGGACAATCGAAGCCGATGGCGACGCCTTTCGCTGGCATTCGAAACTGGGCTCGGTCGCCCCGCCGCTTCATCCCCGCATGGCCGGGGCACACCAAATGCGCAACGCCGGGTTGGCCATCGCAATGCTGCGCCTTGCGCCCGATCCGCAACCCAGCGACGCGGACATCGCAACCGGCGTTGCGAACGCCTTCTGGCCAGCCCGCATGCAGCGCCTCGGCGCGGGGCCGCTTGCCGATCTGTTGCCTGACGACGCCGAAATCTGGCTCGACGGCGGACATAATCCCGACGCGGGTGCGGCGCTTGCCAAGGCGCTGCGCAACCGTCCGCCGCTCCATCTCATATGCGGCCTTCTGGGGAACAAGAATGCCATTGGCTTCCTCCGCCCCTTCGCCGACCGCATCGCCTCCTTTCAGGCGGTTCCGATCCCCGG
>CBJKNR010000367.1:0-4013 GCA_966417555.1 uncultured Sphingopyxis sp. | reverse complement strand
CCCGCGCGGACGAGCAATTTGTCGGCGGGTTCGAGGACGAGGCTGAAGCGCGGCAGCAGGAAATTATACGAGCTTTTGGCGACGGTCTGACCCGTGACCGCACCATTGGCGATATTGTTGCCGGTCGAGGAGAGGCTGGTGTGCAGCCAGCGGATGCCGGCATTGCCGCGCACGGGCATGCCCGCGATCTCGCCCTCCATATTGGCCTGAAAATAGGCGGCGTTCGTCGTTTCCCTGATCTTGAAGAAGCCCGCGAAGGATTCGGTCGGCGTCGCGAGCGAGGCGACCGCGGGGCCCTGTGTCCGGTTCGCGTTGCTCTCGGCAATCGCGGCGTTGAGCGATTCGAGCACCTTGGCCGGATCGTGGAACGCCAGCCCGCCGTCGATCAGCAGGAAGTCCGAGAAATAGAGCCTGCGCCCGTCGGCGGCGTTGAAGTTGCGGGGGCCGGGGATCAGGATGTCGGAAAAGAGGTCGCCCGATGGCCGGTTCCACGCGCTCGTCGTGTTGGTCAGGCTGACATTGTTCGAAAATTCGTTGTTTTCGGCCGAGGTCCGGTTCCAGCGATAGCCGAAGTCGATCGAGGTGACGAACGGGTTGAGATCGCTTGTATCGTAGGAGAAGTCGAGGCGCGCGGCGCGTTCCTGATTGTCGGTCGAATTGGCGCCCTGCGTCACCTGCTGGAGCTGGTAATTGGCGGGGTCGAGCAGTTGCGCGGTCGTCGGCGCAAAGGGGCTCGCCTGATCGATGCCGAATTGCAGTGTGCCGCCGCGCAGGTCGAATTCGATCGGCACGCCATTGTCGATGCTGCGCCCGATCACCGGCTGCGGCCCGTTGGGGTTGATGAAATCGAGCGTCGTCGAGAAGTTCGGGAAATCCGATTTCGAGGTCGACAGCGAGATTTCGGCACGCATCCTGAGCTTGTCGGTCACCTGCCAGTCGGTGCCGAGATCGAAGACGCGGCTCTTGGTGACGCGCGCGCCGGTGTCGCTCGAGGTACGGAGGTTGGGGTCGATGACGGTTCCGGTGCTGCCGCCGATCCCGATCGTCCCCGCGAGCGCGGCCTCGACGCTGCCGAGGTCGATCGGGCCGTTGGGGCCGTCGAGCGAGCCGAAATCGACCGTTTCGAAATCGCTATTGTTCATCGCATCGACGACCGAAGGCGTCGCGGTGCCTGAAATCTGGACGCGGTGGCTCTGCTGGCCGCGGCGCTGGTTGTTCAGCGTCGCGTCGAAATAGAATTTGAGATCGTCGTTGGGCTTCCACTCGAGCGCGGCGGTCCCGTTATAGGTCTCATATTCGTAATTCTCGAGCCCCTGCTGCAGGAACTGGATGCGCAGGAAGGGAAAGGCTTCGGCGCTGGGGCCTGAGCCCGGAAGCACGAGCGCGTCGCGGTCGACGCGCGGCTTGAACGCGGCGACATCCTGCCGCGCATAGCTGCCGCTCACGACGATGCCGATTTCGCCGATGCCGGTCTCCCAATTGTTGCCAAGCGTCGCCGACACGCGCGGCAGGGTCGACTTCGAAAGATCGCTGTTCTCCATCTGCACGCGCGCGGCGATCAGCGGGTCGCGGAGTTCAAGCGGGCGGATCGTGCGCAGGTTGATCGTGCCACCGACCGATCCCTCGATCGTCTGCGCGGTCGGAACCTTGGTGACCTCGACCGAGGCGATCAGTGCCGCGGGAAGGTCCTCGAAGCTGATGCCCGAACGCCCCGCGCCTGACCCGACGGTCGAGACGCCGTTGATTTCGGTGCGATTGGCGTCGGTGCCGCGGATCTGCACGGCATTGCCGACGCCGGCCTGCCGCGTGATCTGGACTCCGGTGACATTCTCCAGCACTTCGGCCAAATTCTGGTCGGGCAGCTTGCCGATATCCTCGGCCTGGATGACCTCTACGATATTGTCGGAGGTGCGCTTTTCGCCCAGCGCGTTGGCAAGGGAGCTGCGGATGCCCGTGACGACGATCGCATCATCGCCCGCCTCTTCGGTCGCGGTCGCGTCCTGCGCCGCCGTGTCCTGCGCAAGGGCGGGGGAGGCGGGCATCGCCATCGCCGTCGTGCCCAGCAGTGCCGCCGCGAAGTTCATCTTGCCGCGCGAAACGCGCACGAGGCTGCCCCGAATCATCCCACTCTCCCTCATTGGCTTTGTTTGCGCCAAGGCTCGTCGTGTCAGACCAATATGTCAACCCATCATTCATACCGTTATCGGGTTGATATTGTCATACCTCTTGTATAGTCCAGTGGGCGAGAATCATAAAAAGGGTGAGGAACATTGGGGATGAGGGCGGTTCTTACGGTAGCGATGCTGGCTTCGGCGGCGCATCCGGCGCTGGCGCGCGATCTGCTTGTGGCCGACCAGGCGCAGTATCGGGCGGCGGTGAAAAAGGTGCAGCCGGGCGACACGATCATCCTTGCCGACGGCGAATGGCGCGATTTCCAGATCGTCTTCACCGGGACCGGCGCCGTGGACAGGCCGATCGCGCTGACCGCGCAGACCAGGGGCAAAGTGTTTATCACCGGCCAGTCGAACCTGCGTATCGGCGGCCGGCACCTGCTCGTCTCGGGTCTCGTCTTCAAGAACGGATCGAGCCCGACGAGCGAGGTCATCAGCTTCCGCCGAGATTCGAAAACGCTCGCTTCCGACAGCCGCGTCACCGAGGTCGTCATCGACGGCTACAGCAAGGCTGACCGCCGCGCCGAGGATATCTGGGTCGCGCTCTATGGCACCGGCAACCGCGTCGATCATTCGCATTTCGAGGGCAAGACCAACAGTGGCGTCACGCTCGCGGTGATCCGCCGCGCGGGCGACCCGCTCGATAACCGCCACCGCATCGATCACAATTATTTCGGCCCGCGCCCGCCGCTGGGGTCGAACGGTGGCGAGACGATCCGCATCGGCACCAGCGAGGAATCGCTGTCGGCGTCGAGCAGCATCGTCGAGCGCAACATCTTCGACCGGACGAGCGGCGAAGTCGAGATCGTCTCGGTCAAATCGGGCGGCAACATCCTGCGCGAAAATCTGGTGCTCGAGGCGCAGGGCGCTTTCGTGCTGCGCCACGGCAACGGCAATCTGGTCGAGCGCAACATCTTCCTCGGCAAGGGCGTGCCCGACACCGGCGGCGTGCGCGTGATCAACCGCGATCAGATTGTGCGCGGCAATTATTTCGAAGGGCTCGCGGGCACATCGTTCAAGAGCGCGATCAGTATGATGAACGGCGTGCCCAATTCGGTGATCAACCGCTATCATCAGGTCGCGAACGCGCGGATCGAGGGCAACAGCATCATCGACAGCGCGCGCATCACCCTGGCTGCGGGCGCCGATGCCGAACGCTCGGCGCCACCCATCGACAGCCGGTTCGAGCGCAACCTGATCGTCGGCGCGAAGGGCGAGGATCCGTTCCGCGCCGAGGGCGAAATCGGCGGCATCGCCTTCGCGAAGAATGTCGAGGCGAAGGTCGCGAAGCCGCTGCTGGGCACGGGCGTCGAGCAGCGCGAGGTGGCGCTCGAACGCGCCGCCAACGGGCTGCTCTATCCGACCGATCCGGCGCTCGCCGCGGTCGGCGCGCCGCGCGACCTGAAACCCGTGACGCGCGAGGAGGTCGGCGCGAACTGGTATCGCGGCGATGCGCCCGAAGCGGCCTTCGGCACTGGCGCGACGCGGCCGCTCGCGGCGGGCGCTTCGCTCGCGGAGGCCGTGGCCGATGCGAAGGCGGGCGACACGCTGGCGCTCGCAACCGGCACCTACGATGTCGCCGCGCCACTGATGGTGCGGCGCCGGCTGACCATCGCCGGCGCAAAGGATGCGAAGCCCATCGTACGCGTCGCGTCGAACCTCGCGCGGATCGAGGGCGGCGGCGGGCTGCGGCTCGAAAATCTCGCGATCGACGCGAGCGGCGCATCGGGCGAGGGCGCGCTGGTCGCGGTCGGCTCCGGCGTGGCGCCCAACTACAGCATCAGGCTAGACGGCGTGTCGGTGCGCGGTGGCTGGGACCCGTCGCTGACCGAGCCGGTCAAG
>CBJKNR010000366.1:0-4017 GCA_966417555.1 uncultured Sphingopyxis sp. | reverse complement strand
GGCTCCAGCTTGCGCGGGTCGTACTTGGAAGGGCCGATCAGCGCATTGAGGACCTCCCATTCGGCCGGCGCATTATGGTCGGTCGGAAAGCTCGGTCGCTGGTCGCTCTGCATGCACTTCCCCCCAAAGAAGATCCGCAGCCGGGCCATTGGAGAGGAGCGGAGGCATGATGGCAAGCGCAATGCGACAAAGCGAAAAATATTCACCCCCTACCCAGGTGAGTAGCGAAAATACGCACCGAATCGGACATGAATGGCCTGCGACCCGAGGAAGGTGGAACCAAGGCCATCTTGCTCTCTTGAAGTCCGTCGGCGTGCCGGCGGACTTCATTTTTACGCGCCGGCTGAAGCCGGCCGTCCCCGCTCCACCCAAAAAGAACCCGGCCAAAAGGCCGGGCCAGGAGGAGCTCCCGGTGGTACCCTTGGGATAGCCTATTCGGCCGGAACCGGCGTCCGGCCGACGATGAAGCCCTCGCGTTTCGTGCCGTCAGCCTGAACCGGGTCGTGCGCGACGTCGCTTTCGTCGAATTCCTTGGTCCATGCCGCGAATTCGAGGCAGACGCCGTCGGGGTCGAAGAAATAGACCGAGCGGACGAAGACGCCGGGGTGCATTTCGGCCGAGGATTGCGTCGGGCTGTCGTCGTGATTCAGCACCGGCGTCACCTCGATGCCCTTCTCGATCAGACGGTTGTAATATTCGTCGAACCTGTCGGCGCGGACGTTGATCGCGATATGGTTCATCGATCCGTGCGCCGACACGAAGCTGCCCTGCGTCGGCAGCGCCGCGGGGGCCGAAATGCCGGGGACCGCTTCGGGCGCGTTCGGGAACCAGAAGAAGGCGAGGCTGTCGCCATTGCCGATGTCGAAGAAGAAATGCTGGCCGCGCCCGCCGGGCAGGTCGATCGTCTTGGTGAGCGGCATGCCGAGCTTGTCGCGGTAGAATTCCACCGTCCTCGCCATATCCTTGCACACGAGCGCGAGGTGGTTGACCCCGCAGAATTCGAATTCGCTATTGGTTGCAGCCATGATCCGTCTCCTTAGCTTGCGGTGACGCCGGGGCGGCTCTTCGTCCGCTCATACCAGCCGAGAATATTCGCGTTGGCGGGGTCGATCGGCTGACCGACCGTCGCGCCGAAATCGAGGAAGGCGAACAGCATGATGTCGGCGAGCGTGAAGGCATCGCCCGCGATAAATTCGCGCCCCGTCATCTGCGCATCGAGCCATTTGATCCCGTCCTGCGCGGTCGCCTTCAGCCCCGCCGCCGCTTCGGGCAGGCAGCGCAGCCGGGGCTCGAACAGGGGCAGCCCTTCGGCAAAGCGGAAGCCGTTGGTCAGCGGCTCGCAAATCCTGAGGTCGACGCGGCGCGTCCACATGCGCGTATTGGCGCGCTCCTCCGGCGTCGAACCGATCAGTGTCGGTTCGGGGAAGCGCTCGTCGAGATATTCGCAGATCGCAGTGATTTCGCAGACGACGCTGCCGTCGTCGAGTTCGAGCGCGGGCGTCTGTCCGGCCGGGTTCACATCGACATTATAGGGCGCTCGCCGGTTCTCGCCGCCGCGCAGGTCGACGCTGACCTCGGGGATCTCGATACCCTTTTCGGCCATGAAAAGCTTCACGACGCGCGGGTTGGGGCCGACGCTGTTATAGAATTTCATTTCATCCTCTCACGCGACTCTTATCATTTTTCAGCGAAATCGTCAATTAAGTTGACGATTAATGCAGCCGCAGCCCCGGACGTGGCCAGCGGACACGATAAAGCGTGCCGGTGGTCGACGCGGTGATATATGCGTCGCGCCGGTCGGCGCCGCCGAAGGCGATATTGGTGATGCCGACATCGGGCAGCGGCACGAATTCCGGGCCGCCGCCGTCGGGATCGAAGATGGTGATTCCGCCCTCGACCATCGTGCCGACGCAGATGCGGCCGCTTTCCTCGATCGCCATGCTGTCGAGCAGGCGGAAGGCGGGCGGGGTGCCGACGAAACGGCCGGGTGCCCACGGCGGCGGCGGCGCGAGGGCGCCCGGGGCTACGACATCCATCGCCCAGACGCGCGCGGTCATCGTCTCGCTGGCATAGAGCGTCCTGCCGTCGGGCGAGAGGCCGATGCCGTTCGGGCCCATCATGTCGGTGCGCTGACGGCTGATCTTCGATCCATCGGCTGCGGCGTGATAGATCGCGCCATGGTCGCGGCCGGTGTCGCGGACTTGCCCGTGGTCGGTGAACCAGAAGCCGCCGCTCGCATCGAAGACAATGTCGTTCGGCCCCTTGAGCCGTTCGCCCTCGAAGCTGTCGTAGAGCGTCGTCACCGTGCCTGCGGCGAGGTCGACGCGCTGGATCGATCCGCAGGCCCCGGCATTCGCTGCGTGACCGGGGAATAGCAGGTCGCCTGCCTCAACCCATTTGAATCCGCCATTGTTGCAGACATAGGCGGCGCCGTCGGGCCCGATCGCGAGCCCATTCGGTCCGCCGCCAAGCTCGGCGACGACCGACAGGGTGCCGTCGGAGGCGACGCGCGTCAGTGTGCCGCGCGCGATCTCGACGAGCAGCACCGACCCGTCGGGCATCGCGACGGGGCCTTCGGGAAAGCGAAGGCCCGTTGCGACGACCTCGGGGGCGCCGTAGTCGCTCATCAGCCGTTTGCGGGCCGCGGGGCGCTGAGGAAGTCGGCGGCGCTGAAGCCCTCGGGCGCCGCCACCTCGACGATCGGATCCTCGCGCGCGTCATATTCCATGCGCAGCGCGCGGGTGATCACCGCATGCATGTCATAGAGGCAGGTGATGTAGGTGAATTCGAAAATCTGCTCGTCGTTCCAGAAGGTCCTGAGCTTGTCGAATATCTCGAGCGGCACCCGCCCGCCGGCCTGGCTCAGGCAGTCGGCATAGGCGAGCACCGCGCGTTCCTGCTCATTATAGCAGTCGGCGACGGTCCAGTGCGCGATCGCGGCGATCTTCTCTTCGCTGACACCAAGGCCGCGGAGCGACTTGCAATGCTGCGAGAAGACGAACTGGCTGCCCTTGACCCAGCCCGCGCGCGTCTGGCCGAGTTCGCGCAGCACCGGATCGATCGTGCGCGCGGGGTTGCGATAGACGGCGAAACCCTTGACCGCATGTTCGAAAATGTCGGGCGACAGGGCGAACACCGTCCACCAGTCGCCGGGCGTGCCCGTCGCGGTGCCGGGCTCGGCGACGGGATCGCGGTCGCCGAACAGGCGGTTGTAATAGGCGAGGACGGTCTCGTCGGTGACTTCCGATCGCGGAACCTGGCGCAGGACGGGCATGGGATACTCCTGAATAGCCTTGAAATTCAAAACGTCGTCATTGCGAGGAGCCGAAGGCGACGCGGCAATCTCCAGCTAGAGGCCTTGCATAAGGTCGATGGCTGGAGCTTGCTTCGCTCCGCTCGCAATGACGAGGATCAGGCGTTTGCGAATTTGCGGAATTCGGCGACATGCGCGCTGTCGAAATATTCGTCGAGACGCGTGATCTTGCCATTTTCGACCTTGCACACGATCGCGCAGGGGAGGCGGACTTCGCCGTCGTCGTGGACGCGGCGGCCCTTCAGGACATGCTGCTGGACGAAGCCGCCGGGAAAGGCCGTTAGGCGGCGGTCGGCATATTCGCGGTCCTTGATCCGCGCGACCATGCCGGTCAGGGTCTGCGCGGTCTGCGCCGGCGTCACGATCAGCTCGTCGGTGTTGTGCCAGATCTCGGCATCGGGCGTGAAGCTGTTCACCATCGTCTCGATGTCGCCCGCCTCGATCGCGTCGAAAAAGCGCTGCGCCATTGCGCGAATGTCGTTTTCCTCAGCCATATCTCTCTCCTTATGCCTTCGCGCCGAACATGCGGCCGCCATTGGCTGCGATCAGCCCGTCGATGTCGTCGCCCTTGTACGCGGGGTCGGCTGAAGGACCGAAGGCCGACAGCATGTCCTGCGTCACCAGTTCGGCCATCGCCTTCCATTCGGGGTGGGTGAAAATCCAGTAGTCTCCCGCCTCGATCGCCTGCACCACGCGCGCGCCGA
>CBJKNR010000365.1:0-4024 GCA_966417555.1 uncultured Sphingopyxis sp. | reverse complement strand
GCTCGCGCCAGCCCGCACCAGTGCGGATATATTGATGGATCGGCAGCGCGTCGAAAAATTCGTTCGCGACGGCGATCATCGGCGCGTCACCCGGCAGCGCGTCGACCTCATCATGATGCTCGGCGCCGGGCAGGCGTGCCAGTTGTTCTGTGCGCAGCGCCGGGCTGGTCTCGACAAGATGGACGCCGGTCGGCGCACAGCCGAAGCGCGCCATCGTCCGCAGCGCATCGGCGGCGAGCGTGCCGCGTCCGGGACCGAGTTCGACATAGCGAAAGGCCGGACTGCCCGCGCGCGACCACAGGTCGGCGATCCAGATGCCGACCATCTCGCCGAACATCTGGCTGATTTCGGGCGCCGTGGTGAAATCGCCCGCGGCACCGAGCGGGTCGCGCGTCGCATAATAATGCGCGTTGGCCGCGGCCATATAGTCGGCGACCGTCGTCGGCCGCGCCACCGCGATTGCGCTGATCAGTTCGTTGGGAGTCGGCGGGCCGCCACGCAACGGCCCCTTATGCAACGGCATCGGGTCCGGCGATCGGCTCGACGCGCTGGCGGCGGCCCTTGGCGGTCGCGACGAGCCAGACGCCGGCCAGCAGCATCGGCACGGTCAGCGTCTGGCCCATCGTGAGGCCCCACGACAGCGTGCCGAGTTGCACGTCGGGTTCGCGCACGAACTCGACCGCGAAACGGCTGAGGCCATAGATGATCGCCGCCATGCCGAAAAGGAAGCCGGGCTTGTAGCGCGCATCGGTACGCCAGAAGAAGAAGGCGAGGATCGCCATCATCACGACACCTTCGAGGCCGGCTTCGTAAAGCTGGCTCGGGTGGCGCGGGTCCATCGTGCCGCTGCCGGGAAAGATGATCGCCCATGGGACGTCGGTCTTGCGGCCCCACAATTCGCCGTTCACGAAATTGGCGAGGCGGCCGAAGAAGAGGCCGAAGGGGACGACGCAGGCGATATAGTCACAAAAGCGCAGAAAGCTGAGTTTCTCCTTGCGCGTCACATACCAGATCGCGATCAGCACGCCGATCACCCCGCCGTGCAGCGACATGCCGCCATCCCACAATTTGAAGATGTCGAGCGGCTTCTGGATATAGTTGCCGAGGTTGTAGAACAGCACATAGCCGAGCCGGCCGCCGAGGATGATCCCGAGCATCGCATAGAAGATCATGTCGTCGGCGTGGCGCCGCGCCATCGGCGCGCCGGGCTGCGCGATCAGCTTCAGAAGATACCAGTAGCCGACGAAAATTCCGGCGAGATAGGCGAGCGCATACCAGCGGATGGGAAGGCCGAAGACGCTGAACGCGATCTCGCTGTTCTCGCCCATCAGCTCGTGAAAGTTCACATATTGCGTTGCTTCGGCTAAGGTTGCAAAAAGAAACATATCGTCGCGCTGTCCTTCCCCAGGAGAGGCCTCCCCATAAGGGGTATGGCGAGCGAGACCAAGAGGAGAGATGAAAGATGCCGTCAGCGCTCGATTTGCGCCTGGAAGCCGCCTATAATCTGATCACCGGTCCGGGCGGACCGATCCAGGTCGGGTCCGTCGAACGCTTTGGCCAGCAACTGCCCTTCATCACCAATGCACCGACGAATCTGGCCGATTATCTCGCCTATTTTTGTGCGCAACATGGCGATGCGACCTTTCTGGTCGAGGGCGACGAGCGGCTGAGCTTCAAGCAGGTCTACGCCGCCGCGCGCAAGGTCGCCGCGGCGCTCGTCGACGGCCATGGGGTCGAACGCGGGGACCGCGTCGGCATCGCGATGCGCAACGCCAATGCCTGGTGCGTCTCCTATCTCGGCGTGCTGATGGCGGGCGGCTGCGCGACGCTGCTCAACGGCTGGTGGCAGGGCGGCGAACTCGCCGCGGGGATCGAGGATGCCGAGGCGAAGCTGGTCATCGCCGACGTCCAGCGCGCCGCGCGGCTTGCCGAGCCGGGCGTCAGCCACGGCGCGAAGATCATCACGCTCGATCTTGCGAAGCCGATCGACGAAGCGATCGCACCGATCACCGGCGCGGGCGGCAGCGCCGAAACCGCATTGCCCGTGCTCGCCGGTGATGACCTCGCGACCATTCTCTTCACGTCGGGTTCTACCGGCCAGTCGAAGGGGGCCTATTCGCGCCATCAGGCGATCTGCCAGGCGATCTTCAACTATGTCACGCAGACCGCGAGCATCGTCCATCTGCTGACCGAAGATGGCCAGATGTCGGACATCCAGCCCGCAACGCTGATCTGCACGCCGCTGTTCCACGTCACCGCCGAGATTCCGGTGTTCCTCCAGAGCATCGCGATCGGGCGCAAGCTCGTCTTGATGCCCAAGTGGAATGCCGAGGAGGCGATGCGGCTGATCCAGGATGAAAAGGTCAATTATTTCGTCGGCGTGCCGCTGATGAGCTACGAGATTCTCGTCAGCCCGAACCGCAAAAATTATGACCTGTCGACGTGCAAGAGCTATGCCGGCGGCGGCGCGCCGCGCCCGCCCGAGCATGTGAAGCGCCTCGCCAGCGAGATGGGCGAGGCCAAGCCCCTGCTCGGTTATGGCCTCACCGAAACCAACGCGGTCGGATGCGGCATCATCAACGAAAATTATGTGGCCAAGCCGCTGTCGACCGGCCCCGCGTCGAAGCCGCTCGTCGACCTCGCGATCCTCGACGACAATGGCGACCCGGTTGCGCAGGGCGGGGTCGGCGAAGTGTGCATCCGCTCGGTGTGCAATTTCGAGGGCTATTGGAACAATGAGGCGGCGACCAGGGCGGCCTTCTTCGACAACGGCTATTTCCGTTCGGGCGACCTCGGTTATCTCGACGAGGACGGCTATCTCTTCATCGTCGACCGCAAGAAGGACATCATCATCCGCGGCGGCGAGAATATCAGCTGTCAGGAAGTCGAGGCGGCGATCTACGAACATCCCGAGGCAAATGAGTGCGCGGTATTCGGCCTCCCCGACGAGCGCCTCGGCGAATGCGTCGGTGCGGTCGTCTGGATGAAGCCGGGCAGCAGGGTGACCGCCGACGAACTGGTCGCCTTCCTCGGCGCGCGGCTCGCGCCGTACAAGGTGCCGTGCAAGATCTGGATGTCGAACGGCGCGCTTCCCAAGCTCGGCAGCGAAAAGATCGACAAGGTCAGCTTGCGCAACCGCTATCGCGAGGAATATGCCGCGAGGGCCGTCGCGTAACCGATCGAGGCAGAGGAGCGAACCGGGACCATGGCCGAGGCTGAAACTCCCGTCGCTTCCGAAAAGCCGGCGCCGGTGCGCGTCTATCGCCACCGGCTGCCGACGCGCATCTGGCATTGGGTCAATGCGGTCACGCTGCTTATCCTGCTGATGAGCGGGCTGATGATCTTCAATGCCCACCCGCGCCTCTATTGGGGCGAATATGGCGCGAACTTCGACCGCGCCTGGCTGGTGATCGGATCGACCGCCGATGCAGGCTATCTGCGCGTCGGCGACTGGAAGATCGACACCACGGGCGTGCTCGGCCGCTGGACCGATGCGCGCGGCGCCGAGCAAACCTGGGCCTTTCCCGGCTGGGCGACGATCCCGACGAGCTACAGCCTCGCCGACGGACGGCGCTGGCACCTGCTGTTCGCGTGGCTGCTGTCGATCGGGCTGACGCTCTACATGCTGTGGGCGCTCTTCGGCGGGCATTTGCGAAAGGACCTGCACGTCCGCCGCGCCGAATGGTCGCCGCGCCATATCTGGGATGATGTAAGGGAGCATGCGCGGCTGCGTTTCCCTCGCGGCGAGGCGGCGGCGCGCTACGGCATCCTCCAGAAATTGAGTTATGTCGGCGTGATCTTCGCCCTTCTGCCGCTGATGATCGCGACGGGCCTCACCATGTCGCCCGGAATGAACGCGGCATGGCCGTGGCTGCTCGACCTGTTCGGCGGGCGCCAGTCGGCGCGCTCGCTCCATTTCATCACCGCTTGGGCGCTGGTCGCCTTTTTCCTTGTCCATGCCGCGATGGTGCTGCTCGCGGGGCCAGTCAACGAGGTGCGTTCGATGATCATCGGCTGGTTCCGC
>CBJKNR010000364.1:0-4031 GCA_966417555.1 uncultured Sphingopyxis sp. | reverse complement strand
GCCCGCCTCGACCTGTTGCATCACCGCGGTCCAAGTCAGCAGTTTCGAAACCGATCCCGGCCGGAAAAGCGTCGTCTCGGGGAGGACCGGCGCGCGTTTGGCGACGTCGGAGAAGCCATAGCCCTTCTCGAGCACGACCTGCCCACCGCGCACGACGACCACGACCGCACCCGGGATACGCCCTCGCTCAAGCGCATAGGGCAGATAGCCGTCCATCCACGCTTCGAGATCCTTGGGATCGAGCGCCACCGGTACTGCGGGCGCCTTTGCGGCTGGCGCGGAATCAACGGTCTTTGTGGCGGGTGCCGGCACCGGCCCCTGCGCCGCCAGCGGCAGCGCGGCAAAAGCCGCCAGTCCGATCATCGCCTTTCGGATAAAACGCATCGCTTTCCCCTTTTTTCTGGCGCGTCCCGTCACACCTTGCGGCAAGCCGCGCGACCCCTTACCAAGGTACCAACATCCGGTGGCCCAATAGAGACATAATGATCCTGATTGGAAAATTGTCAAATATGGAATGGAAATATTGATGGCGGACCGTGAAGCCCCGCCGACGCTCGGGGCGGTGATGAAGGGCATTCGCGCGCGAAACGGCTGGACGCTCAAGGAAATGAGCGCGAAATCGGGTATCCCCGTGTCGACGCTGTCAAAGGTCGAGCATGACCGGCTGACGCTGAGCTATGACAAGCTGCAACAGCTGAGCCAGCGACTCAACATCCGCATGTCGGACCTGTTCGCCGAGGGCGACGAGGATCAGGCGCCGCGCGTGACGGGCCGTCGCAGCATCGGGACGATCGAGCGCGCGGCACGGGTCACGACCGACAATTACGACTATCACTATCTCTGCACCGACCTGCGGCAAAAGCGGATGATCCCGATCCTGACCCGCATCCGTGCCCACAGCGCGCGCGAATTCGGCGAACTCGTCCGCCATCAGGGCGAGGAGTTCATCTATGTCCTCGAAGGGCGGATCGAGGTGCACAGCGAATTCTACGACCCCGTCACGCTCGACGTCGGTCAGGGCATCTACATCGATTCGTCGATGGGCCACGCCTATGTCGTCGCCGACGGATATGAGGAAGCGCTCGTCCTCGGCGTCTGTTCGAGCGCCGACGACGGATTGATGGATTCGCTGATGAGCCTGCACGGCTGACCCCGAAAATCACGGAGAGATAAATGGCATCGCACCGGCGCTTTGCACCTTACCTGTTGCTGTTTTGCAGTTCGATACTTCTCCCCGCCTCGCTGGCGGCGCAGGCGCCCGCCTATGACCTGATCATCCGCGGCGGCACCATCTATGACGGGTCAGGCAAGCCGCCAGTCGTCGGCGACGTCGCGATCAGCGGCGACCGCGTTGTCGCGGTGGGCAAGGTCGAGGGCAGCGCGAAGAGCGAAGTCGCGGCGAAAGGCATGGCGGTCGCACCGGGCTTCATCAACATGCTGAGCTGGGCGACCGAGTCGCTGATCGCCGACCCCAAAAGTCAGAGCGATATCCGGCAGGGTGTGACGCTCGAGGTGATGGGCGAAGGCTGGTCGATGGGGCCGATGAACGCGACGATGAAGACGCTCGAGACCGAACGACAGGGCGACATCAGATTTCCGATCGAGTGGACGAGCCTCGGCGATTACCTCGGCTATCTGGAAAAGCGCGGGATTGCGACCAATGTCGCCAGCTTCGTCGGCGCTGCGACGGTGCGCGTCCACGAACTGGGCGAAGGCGATGTCGACCCGACGCCCGGGCAGCTTGATCGCATGCGCGCGCTGGTGAAGCAGGCGATGAACGAGGGCGCGATGGGGGTCGGCAGCTCGATCATCTATGCGCCGGGCTCCTATGCCGAAACCGACGAACTCGTTGCGCTGACGAGCGAGGCTGCCAAATGCGGCGGCATGTATATCAGCCACATGCGATCCGAGGGCGACCGGATCGAGCAAGCCGTCGACGAGCTGATCGAGATAGCGCGTCGTTCGGGCGCGCCAGCGGAAATCTATCACCTCAAGATGGCGGGACGCAGCAACTGGGGCAAGCTCAGCGCGATCGTGAAGAAGATCGAGGATGCGCGCGCCGCGGGGCTGCGCATCACCACCGACATGTACACCTATACCGCGGGCGCGACCGGGCTCGACGCCGCGATGCCGACGTGGGTGCAGGCGGGCGGGCTCGAGGAATGGATCAAGCGGCTGAAGGATCCCGCGATCCGCGCGCGTGTCGCCGCCGAGATGAAGCAGCCGGGCAGCGACTGGGAGAATCTCTATTACGGCGCGGGCGCCGACAAGATGATCCTGTCGGGGTTCAAGAATGACAAGCTCAAGCCGCTCACCGGCAAGACGCTCGCCGAGGTCGCCGCGATGCGCGGCAAGTCGACCGAGGAGACGGCGATGGACCTTGTCGTCGAGGATGGCTCGCGCGTTGGCACCGTCTATTTCCTGATGTCCGAGGATAATGTCCGCAGGCAGATCCGGCTGCCGTGGATGAGCTTCGGGTCGGACGCCGCATCGCAGGCGCCCGAGGGCGTGTTCCTCAAATCGGGGGCGCATCCGCGCACCTATGGCAATTTCGCGCGGCTGCTCGGCCGCTATGTCCGCGACGAGAAATTGATCCCGCTCGAACAGGCGGTGTACCGGCTGACCACCCTGCCCGCGACCAACCTCGGCATCAAGGATCGCGGAGCGCTCAAGCCCGGCTATTATGCCGATGTCGTCGTCTTCGATCCGGCGACGATCGGCGACCGCTCGACCTTCGAGAAGCCGCATCAATATTCGGTCGGCGTGCGCGACGTATTCGTCAACGGTGTCGCGGTGCTGCGGGACGGCGAGCACAGCGGCGCGACGCCCGGACGCGCGGTACGCGGCCCCGGCTTCGGGCGCTGCAACTAGGCCGCGAGCGGCAGGCGTTCGAGCAGGCGGCGCCGCTCGGCGGGTGATCTGAACAGGAAGTCGTGCGGCAGACCGAGCCGGACGCTCGCCTGACAATGCGGCGCCGCACGGTCGACGTGGCGGTCGGCAAGCCGGCCGGCGATCCGGAGCGCAGTGCGGTCGAGCCGCGTCAGATCGTAGCGCCGCCCCAGATCGAGCTTCCGCCGGATATGCCCCGGAAGCAGCGACACCGACGCGCGCGCGATAGCGCGATGCAGGAAGCGCGGCACGCCGGGCGCCGCCTTCCCCGACTGGATAATGTCGAGGAATTCTAAGATGATCGGATGCGATTCGAAGCGCGGCTCGAGTTCGTCCATCATCGCCACGAAGGCCGCGACCGTCGGCGGCGTCCGCCGCGCGCCGAACTCGCGCCCGATCGCATCGCCGTCGCGCATGAAGCGATCCTTGTCGGCCTCACTCACCCGATGGACGAAACGGTCATACGCCATCAGGAAACCGTAGGACGCGGTCGCCGCGACCCAGTCGAGCAGTAGCGGGTCTATCGCACGATATTTCTCGCCCGCCGGGGTCTCGCCCCTCACCTTGCCGTGCAGGCGGTTGACCTGTCCGATCACCTGTCTCGCAGTACTCGCCGGGCCATAGCAGGCGAGCATCGCGACGAGCCCGGTGCGGCGCGAGCGCCCGATCGGGTCGGCCTTGTAGGTCGAATGATCCCACACCCCCGACCGGATGCGCGGCTCGGCGAATTCGAGCAGCACCGCCGCGATGCCGCCGATGCCAAGCGCGATCGGGTTCTTGTAGACGCGCCACTGGACGCTGTCCGGCGCCAGCAGCGCGGGTTCGCCGACGGGAGCGGCGAAGTCGATCGCCGTTCCGAGATAGTCATCCTGCATCGGCGCACGCACCACCTTCGTCGCCTCCTCTAGAAGTCGTAACCCAGCGTGAGGCCGAAGGTTCGCGGCTGGTTGGCGAAACGCACCACGACATTGGCGTTGCTCGCGACGGCCGACCAGTAATATTTGTCGAAGAGGTTTTTCGCCCACAGCGAGACCGACCAGCCGCTCTCGTCTTTCAGGCCGATGCTGGCATTGACGGTACCATAGGCATCGACCTTGTAGAGATCGAGGTCCTCGAAGATCGTGTTCGACTTGCTCTGGTAC
>CBJKNR010000363.1:0-4032 GCA_966417555.1 uncultured Sphingopyxis sp. | reverse complement strand
TCTGGGCGTTTCGTGCCCCAGCGAATCCGCGCCCAGACCCGTTCGTGCAGAAAATACGCCGACATCTTCGCTACGGCGTCGAGCGCGCCTATACCCAAGGCGACATCCAGCTTTCCGGTCAGAACGAAAGCGATGCCCGCTCCTCACTCCTAAGCTGCCGCTGGAGCCCGTTCATCCCAGCCATTCGACCCACGCGCCATGGGCATGCGCACGGCCGATCATCTTCGCCGCTTCGCCTCCGGGCCAAAAGCGCACGACGAGTTCGTGGTGATGCACCGTCCGGTTCGCCTCGAGCGCGATCCACGCGAGCGGCCGGTCGGCCTCGGCCCGCGCGCCGGCTTCTTCCACCGCAGCGGTGACGCGTGCCTGCTGGTCGGCGGGCACATATTGCCAGACGATCGAGTGCATAAGGACGCGCGTTGTGCCCGGCGGGTGCGGCTTTGCGAGTTCGGCCTCGACGAAATCGGCGGCGTTGGCCCGGACGAGGTCCGGCTTTTCCTTGTGCGCCTCGGCGATCGCGGCCTCCATGCGCGCGAAGCGGATGGCATGTTCGGGCCAGATATAGGCCTTCAGCCGCAGCGCCTGCGCCGGGTCGGTCAGGTCGACCGGCGCGACGTCGCAGCCCTTGAGGCTGGCGATTTCGATAGCGTGCATCGGGGGATGGCGGCCGCGCCATTCGGGGGCGAAGGCGATCGCGCCCGGCTGTGGCCCGACATGCACGCCGCCGAGGTCGTAACGATAGCGGTCGATCATCAGATTGATCCCCGCGCTCGATCCGATCTCGAGGCAGTCGAAGCGCGGTGGCAAGCCCTGGTCGGCGAGCCAGAGCATCGCCGCGATGAAGTTCGACGAGCGCCCGGCCTCGTTGGTCTGTGGCGGGCCGTCGAGCCACGGGAGCAGTGCCGCCTCGTGCCGCCGGACGACGCCGGCGACGATGGCATTGTCGTTGATATCCTCGGCATCGGCGTAGATGGGTGCGAGTTCGTGTGCCGCGCCCGACAGATGGAGCGCGTGGATGCCGCCCGCGGCGCGCAGCGGCAGCGCGTCGGCGAGCGGGGCGTCTTGCCAGCCTGCGATGCGGCGGGCGAACTCGCTCGCGGGCTTGTCGAGCAGCAATCCCAGCGCGGCGACGATGCGCGCCGTGACACGCGCATCATTTGCGCGGCAATAGGCGACCTGGTTGGAAAAGGCGGTGCGGACGGCGCGGGGTCCGGTTTCGGCCATGTCGATCGGCTTGTAGCGCTCGCTCATTGCCCTTTTTCCTCCCGCCGCTTATGGGCGCGCAAGCTTATGCCCGAACCGATCATCTTTGCCATCCCGAAGGGCCGCATCCTCGACGAGGCGCTGCCCCTGCTTGCGCGGGTCGGGATAGAACCGTCCGACGAGTTTTTCGACAAGAAAAGCAGGGCGTTAGTTTTTGGGACAAATCAGCCGCATATCTCGCTGATCCGCGTGCGCGCGTTCGACGTCGCGACCTTCGTCGCGCATGGCGCGGCGCAGCTCGGCATCGTCGGGTCGGACGTCGTCGACGAGTTCGATTATTCGGAGCTTTATGCGCCCGTCGACCTCGGCATCGGCCATTGCCGCCTGTCGCTCGCGGGGCCCGAGGGCAGTGCGCCGCCGGGGCTCGGCGAAAGCCATATCCGCGTCGCGACCAAATATCCTGCGACGACGCGCCGCTGGTTCGAGGCGCAGGGCATCCAGGCCGAGTGCATCAAACTCAACGGCGCGATGGAGATTGCGCCGAAGCTCGGGCTCGCCTCGCACATCGTCGATCTCGTTTCGACGGGGCGTACGCTCGTCGAGAATGCGCTCGCCGAGCAGCAGATCATCAGCGAAGTTTCGGCGCGGCTGATCGTCAACCGTGCGGCGTTCAAGCTGCGCCCGGCCGAGGTGCCGGCGCTGGTCGAGAAATTCCGTCAGGCAGTCGGCGATGCGGCGGCTTGACGCTTCCGACCCCGGCTTCGCGGCCGAGTTCGACGCGCTGGTCAATGATCGGCGCGAGAGCGCGCCCGACGTGTCGGCCGACGTCGCGGCGATCATCGCGCGGGTGAAGGCCGAGGGCGACGCCGCGCTTGCCGATTATACCGCCAAGTTCGACCGCTTCGATCTTGACGCTAGCGGGTGGAGCATTTCGAAGAAGCAATGCGCCGAGGCGTATGATGCGCTTGCGCCGGCGCTCCGCGACGCGCTGAACCTCGCCGCGACACGCATCCGCGCCTATCATGCCGCGCAGCTTCCCGAGGACCGCGACTATCGCGACACCGCGGGCGCGCGGCTTGGAGCACGCTGGCGCGGCGTCGATGCGGCGGGCGTCTATGTGCCCGGCGGACGCGCCGCCTATCCCTCGTCGGTGCTGATGAACATCCTTCCCGCGAAGGTCGCGGGGGTCGAGCGCATCGTGATGATGACTCCGACGCCGGGGGGCGAAGTCAATCCCGTCGTGATGGCGGCGGCGCATATCGGCGGCGTCGATGAGATATGGCGCGTCGGTGGCGCACAGGCGGTCGCGGCGCTCGCCTATGGCACGACCCGCATCGCGCCGGTCGATGTCGTCACCGGCCCCGGCAATGCCTGGGTCGCCGAGGCGAAGCGGCAGCTTTATGGCGTCGTCGGGATCGACATGGTCGCGGGGCCGAGCGAGATTGTCGTCGTCGCCGACGCGAAGAACGAGCCGCATGTCATCGCGGCCGACCTGCTGAGCCAAGCCGAGCATGACCCGACGAGCCAGTCGATCCTGTTCACCGACGATGGCGATTTCGCCGATGCGGTTGCGGCGGCGGTTGCGCACGTCATCCCGACGCTCAGCACCGCACCGACGATGCAGGCGAGCTGGGCCGGCAATGGCGCGGTGATCGTCGTGCCGCACCTCGCCGATGCGATCCCGCTCTGCGACCGGCTTGCGCCCGAACATCTCGAGCTCGCGGTCGATCCGGCCGAGGCCGACGCGCTCTTTGCCAAGGTGCGCCATGCCGGATCGGTCTTCCTCGGCCGTCAGACGCCCGAGGCGATCGGCGATTATGTCGCCGGCCCGAACCATGTCCTTCCCACCGGGCGCCGCGCGCGCTTTTCGAGCGGGCTGTCGGTCACCGACTTCATGAAGCGCACCAGCTTCCTCGCACTCGATGAAGCGAGCCTTGCCGCGATCGGTCCGGCAGCGGTCGCGCTTGCCGGGGCCGAAGGGCTTCCCGCCCATGCGCTCAGCGTTGCCAACAGATTGAAATAGACCCGCAGAATCCTTTGTCCGTCATCCCGGCGGAGGCCGGGATCTCGACCCTCTTGCCTGGACGCACCCGTGAGATCCCGACCTTCGCCGGGATGGAGATTTGGGTTCGAAGCAGAGACCATGAACAAACGCGCCCAATCCCGCTCCGCCGCCCGCCTTGCCGCCGTGCAGGCGCTCTATCAGCACGAGATGGAGGGCACTCCTGTCGCGCAGCTGGTCCATGAATTCCACCAGCACCGTATCGGAGCGATCATCGAGGACGCCGAATATGCCGAAGCCGACGTCCCCTTCTTCGACGATATTGTGAAGGGCGTGCTCGCGCGCGCGGACGAGATCGACGCGGCGATCGTCGCGCGGCTCGCGAGCGGCTGGACGATGGAACGGCTCGACCGCACGATGAAGGCGATCCTGCGTGCGGGCACCTATGAACTGGTCGCGCGCGGCGACGTGCCGGTCGGTGCGGTGGTCAGCGAATATGTTGATGTCGCGAAGGCGTTTTTCGACACGCGCGAGGCGGGCTTCGCCAACGGCTTGCTCGATGCGATCGGCAAGGACGTGCGGGCCTGAATTGATCCTGTGTGCCCCTGCGAAGGCAGAGGCCCGTCTCCCGCCGGCTTTATCCTGAACCCACCGGAGATGGGTCAGTATCGGGTTGACCATGTCCCGCATGGTCAAGGATCGTCCGGGGGACGATCCGACCCGATGCTCCTTCGCGGGGACACGATGAATTTAACTAGCTGTATATTTTGCGCCCCATGCTCATTACGATTTCCATATGAGCGAAGCCGATTTTATCGCCCGCCTCC
>CBJKNR010000362.1:0-4042 GCA_966417555.1 uncultured Sphingopyxis sp. | reverse complement strand
GTCTTGCCGACGCCCGAAAAGACGATGTCCCCGGCCGCCATGCCCGCCGCGAGCGCGCGTTCGAGCTCGCCGCCCGACACGACGTCGGCGCCATAGCCCTGCCGCGCAAGCACGCGCAGCACGCCAAGATTGGGGTTGCACTTGATCGCGAAGGCGAGATGCTTCTTCGGCACATCCTTGAGCCCGTCGCGGAACGCCTGCGCATGGCGTTCGAGCGTCGCGCGCGAATAGACATAGACGGGGGTACCGATTTCCTCGGCAATGCGCGGCAAGGGAATGTCTTCGGCGTGCATCACGCCGTCACGAAATTCAAAATGATTCATTGTCAAAAAAGTCCTGAAGCTCAGCCCGGAGGCGGCAGGTCGAAATCGTCGGGTTCGCGTTGTTCGGACCGTTTGAGAAGTTCGTCGCTGCGCGCGGGCCGGGCCTGCGCGTCAGGCGTCGTAAGCTCCTCCGTAGTCGGGGCGCGGGTCGCGCCGACGGGAACGGCCGCCGCGGGCTGGCCTGCCGCGGGCTTCAGATCTTCCTTGCTGCCGCACGCACCGAGCAGTGCGGTTGCGGCGAACATTGTCATGACGAGGCGCTTCTTCGCCATCAAATCGTCCCTTCGAGCGCCGCGCGGGCCGCGGCGACGGCCTGCCTTACCCGTTCGGGCGCCGTGCCGCCATAGCTCATGCGGCTGGCGACCGACGCCTCGACCGTGAGCGCCGCGAGCACATCGGGGGTGACCGCGGCGTGGATCGCGGCGGCATCGGCGGCGGGCAGCGCCGAAAGCTCGACGCCGAGCTCCTCGGCGCGCTTCACGCAGGCGCCGACGACATGATGCGCCTCGCGGAACGGCAAGCCGTTTTCGCGCACCAGCCAGTCGGCGAGGTCGGTCGCGGTCGAATAGCCCGACGCGGCGAGCGCGCGCATGCGGTCGGTGCGGAAGGTCAGCGTCTCGACCATGCCGGTCATCGCGGCGAGCGACAGCGCGAGCGCGTCGAAGGCGGCGAAGACGGTTTCCTTGTCGTCCTGCAGATCCTTCGAGTAAGTGAGCGGCAGCCCCTTCACGATCACCGCGAGCCGCTGGAAGGCGCCGAGCAGCATCCCCGCGCGCCCGCGCACCAGTTCGGCGGCGTCGGGGTTGCGCTTCTGCGGCATGATCGAGCTGCCCGTCGACCAGGCGTCGGGCAGACTGATGAAGCCGAAAGGCTGGCTCGCCCAGATGACGATCTCTTCGGCAAGGCGCGACAGGTGGATCGCGGCGATCGACGCCGAGGCGCAATATTCGAGCGCGAAGTCGCGGTCCGATACCGCATCTATGCTGTTCGCCATCGGCCGGTCGAAACCGAGCGCCGCGGCGGTCGCTTCGCGATCGAGCGGGAAGCTGGTGCCCGCGAGCGCGGCGGCGCCGAGCGGCGATTCGTTGAGGCGGCGGCGCGCATCGGCGAAGCGCGAGCGATCGCGGCCGAACATCTCGACATAGGCGAGCAGATGATGACCGAGCGTTACCGGCTGCGCGACCTGGAGGTGCGTGAAGCCGGGCATGATGCTGTCCGCATGTTCGTCGGCGCGCGCGAGCAGTGCGGTCTGGATCGCTTTCAGCCCCGCGTCGATGCGCTCGCACGCGGTGCGCACCCAGAGGCGGAAGTCGGTTGCAACCTGATCGTTCCGCGAGCGCGCGGTGTGGAGGCGCCCGGCGGCTTCGCCGACGAGGTCCTTCAGCCGCGATTCGACGGTCATGTGGATGTCTTCGAGGCTGAGGTCGACCGGCACGCCGTCGCGCGCGAACTCGTCGGCGATCTGGGCAAGGCCGCGATCGATCACCACAGCATCGTCGGCGGCGATGATTCCGCGAGCGCCGAGCATCGCGGCGTGCGCGCGGCTGGCGGCGATATCTTCCTCCCACAATCGCTTGTCGACGGGGATCGATGCGTTAATCTCTTGCATGATCGCCGCGGGTCCGCCACCGAAGCGGCCGCCCCACATGCTGCTCTTTTCCGGAGTATTCGCCATCCGCCGCGTCCCGAATCCGTCCCTTGCGATCCTTGGCCTTCTGCTGGCCGGATCAATCGCGGGCTGCGATAGGGAAAAGCAGGCAGACGGGCAAGCGGGGCAAGGCCAAGCAAATGTTTCGGCGGGCCAAGCGAAGGGCGTCGGCCAGTTCGAATATGTGATCGATCGGAGCCACAAGGGCGAAACCGCCCCCGCGGCCGCGTTCCGCGGCCCCGACGATGCCGCGGTGACGCTGGCTTCGTTTCGTGGCAAGCCCTTGCTGGTCAATCTGTGGGCGACATGGTGCGCACCGTGCGTGGCGGAGATGCCGACGCTCGACGCGCTCGCCGCGAAGAGCGACAGCATGACCGTCATCGCGGTTGCGCAGGATCTGAAGGGCGCCGAGGTCGTCGATCCCTGGTTCCAGAAAGCCGGTCTGAAGGCGCTGCAACCCTATCTCGACCCCGAAAACGGCCTGCTCGACGCCGCGAACAGCGCGCTGCCGACGAGTATCTTCTATGACGCCGACGGCCGCGAGATCTGGCGCGTGATCGGCGCGATCGACTGGCAGGGCAAGGAAGCGCAGGCTTTGCTGGCGGAGGCGAATTGATCCTCCCTGTCGCGCAGCGATGGGGAGGTGGCAGCGGCGCAAGCCGCGGACGGAGGGGCCATAGCGCGCCGTCACAGCCCCTCCACTACCCTTCGGATGGTCCCCCTCCCCATCGCTGCGCGACAGGGAGGATGGGCATCAGAAAAGGGCGGGTGCCTGATGACACCCGCCCTTCCCTGCGACCCGAGCAGGGCTCGGGGAAAATCGGAAATACGCTAGCCGCCGACCGTGACGCGGCCCACGCGATAGCCCTTCTCCCGCATTTCCTTCACATAATCCTTGTCGGCGTCGACAACCTCGACCGTCCATTCATCCCACGCGTCCCAGCGGTCCTCGCGGTCGGTCGCGTGGCGAAGGTCGCTGGTCAGCTCCTTCTCGGCCTCGAGAATGTCGGCCTTGTAGTTGTACCACGACTGGTTCACGATGCCCGCGATCGGCGTCGTGCGGATGTGCGGCGCCTCGAATCCCGGGGGCATAGCGCCATAGGGAACGGCGGCCACCGCGGCCGTGGCCGGGAGAGCGGCGAGCATCGCCAGAGTCGTCCATTTTTTCATCGTTCGTCTCCTTCTGGACCCTGTTGGACAGGAGAGAAACGAAAGAGCGGGGCCTTTTATTCCCGGCTCGACGATGATTCGGCACGGTCTGCGGTGGAATCGCCCGAATCGGCGGATTTCAGCCGGGATGCGCCTCGTCGCCGACGCTCGATTTCAGAAGGCCGCGGAACACGTCCATCGCGGTCCTTTTGCCCTGCGTCACGTCGAACACATCGCGCGCGATAGGCATCGCAAGGCCGTAGCGGTCCGCGAGCGCCATCACGGTTGGCGCGCTCTTCACCCCCTCGGCAACCATGTTCATGCCCGCGATGATCGCGTCGATCGGGCGTCCCTTGCCGAGTTCGACCCCGACGTGGCGGTTGCGCGACAAGGGGCTGGTGCAGGTCGCGATGAGGTCGCCCATGCCGGTGAGCCCCGCAAACGTCTCGGGCCGCCCGCCCATCGCGACACCGAGCCGCGTGATCTCGGCAAGCCCGCGCGTCATCAGCCCGGCGCGCGTATTGTCGCCCGCGCCGAGCCCGTCGCCCATGCCAACCGCGATCGCGATGATGTTCTTGAGCACCCCGCCGAGCTCGCAGCCGAGCAGGTCGGTGTTGGTGTAGACGCGGAACAGCCCCGAATGGAACACCGGCTGGAGCGCGCGGACGACGATCTCGTCCTCCATCGACAGCACGCTCGCCGCCGCCTGCCCCGTCATGATCTCGCGCGCGAGATTGGGTCCGGTGAGCACGCCGACCGGGTGACCGGGAAGCACTTCCTCGATCAGCTCGGTCATCCGCTTGCCCGACGCGAGTTCGAGCCCCTTGGTCAGGCTGATGACGGGCACCCACGGGCGAAGATGGTTGCGTGCTTCCTCGAGCACGACACGAAAGCTGTGCGAGGGAACGCCCATGACGAGCAC